>JAITVX010000010.1 GCA_031285575.1 Bacteroidales bacterium | reverse complement strand
AAAATCCTTTTCGCCGGTATTATCGTCTGTTAAATTTATTCTGCTGTTCATAATTATGTGTAATACGCTTTGCAGAAGAAATACCCTTGCCGATTATGTAAAAAAGTATAGAAATTATTAGAAAAATATAAATCCAATGTTTCTTTAGGCATCGCAAACTGCAAGGCACAAAGCGGTAGAAGCCTGTACTGACTGATGGATTGATGCACCATCACGTAGTTCGCAATTGCAATGACAGACAGTGTATTTAAACGAAGAAGTCTAATGAAATCCATGGCAAACGTATGAAATTAGCTTTTTTACCCGCAGACATCTTCCGTAAGCACATAAAGACGGCAGCAGGAAACCGTAACTGTCTCGGGACGGCTCCGGTTTCTGCGTTTTTAGCTGCAGTGTTGCTCTTCAGAAGCCATGCATGAAGACCACGTGTACACCCCGAGGCCCCCCCCTTCCCTTCTATTTGCCCAGTGTTTTGGCAACAAGCGCCGCCGCTTCGCCGAATGTTTCGGCCGAAACAACCTTCAGGCCGGAACTGTCGATTATCTTTCGCGCTTCAACGGCATTGGTTCCCTGAAGACGGACAATAACCGGAATGTCTATTGCTCCCATCGAACGGTATGCTTCAACTATTCCGGAGGCAACCATGTCGCATCGCACAATGCCGCCAAAGATATTTATTAAAATAGCTTTGACATTTTTATCGTTGAGGATTATCCTGAAACCGGCTTCAACTGCTTTAGCGCTTGCTCCGCCGCCAACATCGAGAAAATTGGCTGGGGCGCCTCCCGACAGCTTTATAATGTCCATGGTGGCCATGGCCAGGCCTGCACCATTTACCATGCAGCCGATATTGCCATCGAGCTTTATGAAATTGAGACTGTGTTTTCCGGCTTCAACCTCATCGGGGTTTTCCTCATGTATGTCTCTCATGGCGGCGAGTTCCGGCTGCCTGAACAGTGCATTGTCGTCTATTGTCATTTTGCAGTCAACGGCAAGTATCCTGTTGTCGCTGGCCTTCAGGGCAGGATTGATTTCCAGCAGTTGAGCATCGGCATCCTTATATGTTTCATAAATGCCCCGCAGAAATTTCTGCATATTTTTAAAGGCGTCACCCGACAGACCAAGACTGAACGCTATTTTCTTCACCTGAAACGGTTGTAACCCGATATTAGGTTCAATTTCTTCGCTGAAGATAAGCTCCGGCGACTGTTCTGATACTTCTTCTATTGACATGCCTCCGGCTGGCGAATAGATAAAGACATCTTTCCCTTTATCCCTGTTCAGCAGTATGCTGATGTAAAATTCCGATGGCTCGGAATTTCCATGATAGTAGGCATCCTGTGCAACCAGAACTTTACGCACCTTTTTCCCTGCCGGCCCTGTTTGCGGCGTAACGAGCTGCATACCGAGTATCTGTTTTGATATTTCCCGAACATCTTCCTTCGACTTTGCCAGCTTCACTCCTCCCCCTTTGCCTCGTCCTCCGGCGTGTATCTGGGCTTTTATGGCAACCACTCCGGAGCCAAACATTTCGCTCAGTTTTTCGGCAGCCGCAACAGCTTCTTCGGATGTTTCGGCAACAAAGCCTTCCTGTATTGCAACGTTATGTTTTTTCAGCAACGATTTTCCTTGAAATTCATGAATATTCATGTTATAATAATATATAGTCGTTCGTTTAATGATGCAAAAGAGCAAAATTTTTCACATAATTTATCTATTTTCGCACGAAAAATGCGAAAACTTCTCAATTCGGAACTCGGCAGAAAAACAGTTGCAGAGTACAGGGCCGCCGATAAGTCTCCTTTTATTATTGTTCTTGACAATGTACGGAGCCATAACAACATCGGTTCCATATTCCGCACCGCCGATGCGTTTCTGGTTGAGGCTATATATTTGTGCGGCATTACTGCCCAGCCACCACACAGGGATATTCAGAAAACGGCTCTCGGTGCAACGGAATCGGTTAGCTGGAAATACTTCCATTCAACCGAAGGTGCCGTAAAAGAGCTGAAAAATGATGGATTCATACTGATAGCCGTAGAGCAGGTCGAGGGAGCAACCATGCTGCAAAATATGACGGTGGAGCCAGATAAGAAACATGCATTTATATTCGGCCATGAGATTAACGGCGTAAGCCAGCAGGTTATCGATATGTGCGATTTATGTGTAGAGATACCTCAATTCGGAGCCAAACATTCATTCAACATTACAGTCAGCGCCGGAATTGTACTGTGGGAGGCAAGCGTAAAATATTCCGGCTGCAAATGACGTTTTATCCACTGTAAATGGCAGCCGAACCTGTACCGCAGAGCGTAGCCATGGGGTTACAGGTATTAATGTTTCACCGATTTTCTGATATTATCAATAAATATTTCTAAAAGGAAATCGGTATCGGTTGGACCACCGGAGGCTTCGGGAAGGAACTGTGTTGAGAAAAATGGCAGTGATTTATGCTTTATTCCCTCGTTAGTTTTATCGTTTATGTTGATAAAATAAGGCTCCCATTCTTTACCTATTGTTTCGTTATCAACCGTAAAGCTGTGGTTCTGCGATGTTATGTAGGCTTTTTCCGTGCCAACCTGAAGCACCGGCTGATTGTGGCTGCGATGGCCGTGTTTAAGTTTAAAGATATCGGCTCCCGAAGCAAGAGCAAGCAGCTGATTGCCAAAGCACGCTCCGAATACAGGCCTTGCATCAGACAAGGCGCATTTTATGTTCTCTATTGTTGCTGCGCACATTTTGGGGTTGCCGGGGCCGTTCGACAAAAACAGGCCGTCATAGTCTTCCTTCAAAAAGTCATAATCCCACGGAACCCGTATAACCGTGGTGTCGTAACCAAGCAACCGCTTTATCATATTATGCTTAACACCACAGTCAACAAGAACTATTCTGTATTTTCCAGTACCATATACTTTTTTCGACGCTATGCTTACCTCTGCAACAAGGTTCACTTTATCAGTATCAAAGAATTCTATTGAACATCCATCGGGTTCTATCTTTCCGAGCATGTCGCCTTTTTCGCGTATTCTTTTAGTAAGCGCACGGGTATCAATACCGTAAATTCCGGGAACATTATTCTGCTTCAACCAGCTGTCGAGACTTCCGGATGCATTCCAGTGGCTGAACTCGAAAGAGTAGTCGGATACAATTAATCCCGATACGTGAATTGAAGAAAGTTCATCATTATCTGCCGGAGCCCCGCAGTTGCCCACTATCGGAAACGTAAGACATAGGATTTGTCCTTTACAGGAAGGGTCGGTTAAACTTTCCGGATATCCCGTCATTGCAGTGCTGAACACAACCTCGCCGGCTGCGGGAACTTGCGCTCCGAATGAAAACCCGCTGTAAACTGTTCCGTCTTCCAGCGTCAGGTTTATTTTAACTCTTTTTTCCATTTTAGTGATAAGGTATATTGTTAATATGCAGCCTTAAAAAGGAAGAAGTCGGCTTTAAGCTGTTCAATAACTTCTTTTACGCTGCGTATTTTGTCGGAAAGGTAGGCGTTACTGCCGGCAAAGGCATAGCCTTTCTTCATATTGCCTTTGGCTGCATTATACAGTGCCATGATTATGCAGTAGGGGCTTTTGGTATAGTCGCACGTTTTAATGCAGTGGAACGGACAGGCGCCGGGTTTTTCCCTGCCTTCGGCCACGCTGCGTATGAACTCGCCGTTCAGGGCGCGTCCGGGCATTCCTACCGGGCTTTGTATAATACATATATCTTCCCGGTGGGCGTTCACATATACTTTTTTAAATTCAACAGAGGCGTCGCATTCTTCTGTCGGAACAAATATCGAACCCATCTGCACGGCCGATGCGCCCATTGCCAGGAATCGTGCAATATCTTCGCCTGTGGTTATTCCTCCTGCTGCAATAACCGGAATGTCTTTCCTGCCGGCGTAGCTTCTGGCTACTTCTACTACTGGCGGAATAAGATGTTCGAGCGAATAGCTTTCGTCTTCTATCTGTTCGTTCTTGAACCCGAGATGCCCCCCGGCCTTGGGCCCTTCAACTACTATGGCGTCGGGCAGGTAATTGTAATTGGCCGACCATTTTTCACATATCAGTCGCGCCGCACGCGATGATGATACTATCGGCACAAGCTGTGTCTTGCTGCCTTCCGTAAGGTACGACGGCAAATCGAGCGGAAGCCCGGCGCCGGCAAAAACCACATCTGTTTTCTCTTCAATGGCAGTCCGCACCATGTCGGCAAAATTGGAGAGCGCCACCATTATGTTGACACCTATTACGCCGTGCGTTTTTTGCCTTGCCTTGCGTATTTCTTCCCTGAGGCCGTATATGCACTTTTCGAGGTATGTGCCTTTGTGTTGCGGATAGAGCAGCCCAATTCCTGCCGCCGAGATAACTCCTAGCCCGCCCTCGTTAGCAACAGCCGATGCAAGACCGTTGAGAGATACGCCTACACCCATGCCGCCCTGTATGATTGGCAGTTTAATTTCATATTTGCCAATAAAGAATGATTTCATTTTCATGTAATCTTTTAAAATTTAGCAAACTCTGCTTCTATTCTGCATAGCCATTACCTGCTTTGTTTGCGGGGCGAAAGGTAGTAATTATTTTTGCATTTACACCATATCACAAATTTTAGCATGGCAATTGCACGAAATTAAGTTCAGGCGCTGCCTCTTTGCGCTATTTTCTGCTCACTGTAATAATTACTGCTTGCGTATGCTTCCGGCGCTTGACGAATGTGAATCGACAAATTCCGGATTGCCGCCGTAATAAATGCTTCCGGCACTTGAAGCGTTGGCTCTAAGTTTTTCGGTAACGTA
>JAITVX010000231.1 GCA_031285575.1 Bacteroidales bacterium | reverse complement strand
GCAATAACAGACAGAAGAAACACCCAGAACGCCGGCGACGAAAATATCATTGGCCTGTTCCGATCATGTTTTATAATGCTGTCGATAATTTTATTAATGATACAGGGCTTTGCAGGTTCGACAATGGTATTGCCGGTTGCAGCCGGTGCTGCGATATCATGCTGCGTATGCGTCTCGGCGGAAACAGTGTTACTGTACGCAAACATTTCCCTCACAAGCCTGTGCGCAAGGGTATCGGCGCCGGCATCTGTAAAATGCACATGGTCTTTCTGCGCCAGCGGAGGGCTGAGCAGCGCCCACCGTATTATCGACGAGTCGCCGCCCATGGCTTCATACGAGTTCCAGAAGTGTGCTCCTGCCGCTTCGGCTGCCGCCTGCTGCGCACCGATGACGGCAGGTATGTTTCGATACGACCTCACTGTTCCGCCCTCGCCCGATGCAATGTCGGTAACGCCAATTACAAGTACCGCGGCAGCCGGTGCAATCTGTTTCAGCAGCGCTATCTGCCTTTCGATTCCTTTCCGGTAATTCGTGTACTCGCCCTTAACGTTGGTGGCAACATTAAGCCCGTACTGCATAATAAAAAGGTCGGGCAACAACATGTTATACGCTTCGGCCATGCTCCTCCTGTCTGTCATTGTAAACTCGAGCCCTGCGCTGCCCCGCTGCGGTATGTTATCGACCACGGCTCCGGCAGCGCTTTCAATGCTTATACCGAGAATATCGGGGCTTACGGTTCCCTTAAACTCAAGGGTTATGTCTTTTGCCGAACCGGGATGGCACACAACTTCCGACACAGACGCCGATGTATCGAGCGCAGTTCTGAATACATATTCATTGTCTGCCTTTACGGAAAAGGCTACAGCTCCTTCGGTATTTCTGTAAAAAAGCCTTAGATTGCAGTAGCGCGACGACAGGCTGTCGGCATAAACCGACGGTTTTACCGTAACAGTTGCCGTTACGGAATCTTCAGCCACTGTGCCTTCTGGCAAATACCGGCACATGGCAAGCATTGGCCCGAAACCGGTGTGCGATATATCGCCGTTTCGGTACGACATGTAATTATACCTCTCCCAGTTTGAAGACGACGTAACATTTACCGACCTGGTGTACATTACCGGCATCACCGGCAAAAACAGCCCCGGCCCGCTGCCCGAAAACCGTTCCTGAAGGCTGTGCCGCAGATACGACGAAAACCTGTCGCCCTCAATCTGCGAATCGCCGTAATACATAATCCTCACCTGATTGCCCCGACCGTAAAGCGAATCGGGAACAACAGGCAACCGTTCATTCACGGTTACCGTATCCGGCACACTGTTTAATAACGTATCATTCAGCGTATGCGGTTCATGCTGCAGAGTGGTGCGTTTGTTGCCCTTAACATATTCAACAATATGGTCTGGAACAAATTCCTCCATTGAAGGGAAATACCTTTCGAGCGGCTTAACATAATGCAAACCGGTAAAAAGCGCCATAAAAACCAATAACAGCAGAAAGATCCTGCGAGGACTCATATATTACATATTATACCAACAAACACGCGAAGTTACACAATTATTGTTTTTTTTCATGTATCCACTCTACCAATGACGATGCTGAATATTGCAGTTAAAACGACATACTGTCTGCCTTCACAAAAAAAGGCAAATATAATGACGAAATATTAAATTGAGTTGCACACCGACTTGGGCGCAGGGCAATTGAGTGCTATGAAAGAAAATTTAGCAAATGTGTAAAATAAAATATCTTTTTTACATTTGTAAAAACAACATCAATGTGCAAACAACATCTTTTGATATTATTCTGTATGCTTGCAGCCGGTGCATCAGGCCAGCAGCCCGATTCACCCATGCACAGCGGCGATTCGACCGGTGGCAGGGTTTATATAATCCAGAATGTTGAACGCGACGGCGTTGTTATGCCCGAAATAGAAATAAGAGAGATAACCATAGCCGGAAGCAGAGCCGGAAAAGCTGCGGTTGCCCGTGAAGAAAAACGGAACGCAAGGCTGATATATAACATAAGAAGAGTTTATCCATACGCAATAATAGCCCGCGAACGCCTTATGCAGGTTGCCGCTGAACTTGAGGCCATGGAAACCGAAACGGAACGCAGGGAATATCTGAAAGAGACAGAAAAGGATGTGTTTGCCAAATATAAGGATGAAATAACAAACCTCACAATAACCCAGGGACGTATTCTTATTAAGCTTATCGACAGGGAAACGCAGAATACTTCGTTCCAGCTTATACGCGATTACCGCGGAGGTGTAAGCGCCGTGTTCTGGCAGGGCATTGCACGGCTGTTCGGTTCAAACCTCAAGGCGGAATACGACCGCTTTGGAGAAGACGCCGAGATAGAGTCAATCGTTGCCGATATAGAAGCAGGCCGTCTGTAGTTACACTTCCTGACAATGCACAATGACGAAGGAAATCTGCCCTGGGAGTATAAACTTCGCCCGGTTGTCCTGATTTTTTACAAACAATTAATGTAAAAAACTGGTAATTTAAATTTTTTATTTATTTTTGCAGCCGTTAAAAAAGATATGTTCTTTTATTGCATTGGTCTTTTCAGCCTATTGTGTCGTATAGCAACAGGTTTTGAGCCTCAAATTGCCCAGATGGCGAAATTGGTAGACGCGCTAGTTTCAGGGACTAGTGTCAGCAATGATGTGCAGGTTCGAGTCCTGTTCTGGGCACATCCACCCGCCCAGGTGGTGAAATTGGTAGACACGCCAGCTTGAGGGGCTGGTGCCGGTTACGGTGTGCAAGTTCGAGTCTTGTCCTGGGCACAGTAAAACGCCATCAATTGATAAATAAAATTGTTGGCGTTTTTTATTTCTGAAAAAAACCGTGCTAAGGTTTCGATTATGCAGTCAGATTTGGACTTATTTGCCATTCTTCCGGAAGACAAGATACCCGAAAAAGGGAAAATTCTTATCTCGGAGCCGTTTATGCCCGATGTTTTCTTTAACCGCAGCATAGTTTATTTAACGGAGCATACGCCAGAAGGCTCAACAGGTTTTATTTTGAATAAAAAACTTGACATAACGGTGTGTGAAGTAATAAATGGATTCGGTAAATGGGATGCTGTTATTGGCATTGGCGGACCGGTGGCGCTTGGCACTTTGCATTACCTGCACAGCCTGGGCAAAATAATACCCGACAGTGTTGAGGTTGGCAACAGCATATTCTGGGGTGGCGATATTGATGCATTAAAACATGCAATAAAAACCGGTAAGGCGGCAACAGGCCAAATCAGATTTTTTATGGGATATTCCGTATGGTCGGCCGGGCAGCTTGACAGGGAACTTGATGAAAATTCGTGGGTTACTGCTTCAGCCGAATATGACATGGTGATGAACGGTTACGGCAGCGACTTGTGGAAACACACCCTCAAAAGTTTGAATGCCAAATACCATGTATGGGCCGGTTTTCCCAAAATACCCAATATGAACTGACGCCTTCAGTGCAGTATTTTATAAACCATTTCCTTCAGCAGTTCGCCGGGGTCGGTGCCGGCGTCGTCGAAGCCTTTCGACTTTAAGTCGTATGTTCGCAGCAGGCTTATTACGTTTACCGTTTTGCCGGCGCTGTATCTTGCTGCGGCTGTTTCGTAGTCTCTCACAAAAAACGGGCGTATCTTCAGGGCCGAAGCAACGTTTGCTTTCGATTTGTCGCCCAGATAGTGGTATGCAAGCAGTTTGCTGAAGAAGCTCAGCAGCGATGCAATGATGAGGTTGAACGGGCCGGCTTTGGGATTGCCGGCAAAGTAAAAGGCAATTGTGTTGGCTTTCACAACATTTCTTTCGCCTATGGCTTTCTGTAACTCAAAGGTATTGTAATCTTTGCTTATGCCTATGTATTTCTCTACAAGCGCTCCGGTAATGATCAGTTTCCTGTCGGGCAGTGCAATTATAAGCTTGTCGAGTTCGTTTGCAATTTTATGAAGGTCGGTTCCGAGATATTCGGCAAGCATGGCGTTGGCCGACGGCTCTATGCGGGCGCCCTTTTCCATAAGGTAACGTTCAACCCAGGCCGGAACCTGGTTGTCGTAAAGCTTTGCCGACTCGAAATAAACAGCGTTTGCATCGAGGGTTTTAAAGAACGACGTGCGCTTGTCGGGCGTTTTGTATTTGTAGCAGAAAACAAGCACTGTCGATACTGTGGGTTTGCTGAAGTAGGCGGCCAGTTCTTCTATTTTTTTCAGGTTCTGGGCTTCCTTCACTATTATAACCTGGCGGTTTGCCATCATCGGATAGCGGCGTGCCGAGTCGGCAACGAGCGATACGGTTGCGCTGTCGCCGTAAATTACTGTCTGGTTAAAAGCCTTGTCGGCTTCGGCGAGGGCGTGCTGTTCTATATAGTCTGAAATAACGTCGATGTAGTACGGTTCTTCGCCCGCCAGGAAGTAAACCGGACGGAAGTTGCCTTTCTTCATGTCGGCCATTATGTTTTCAAAGGTTGCAGCCATTTTACGTTATGTTAAAATCTGAGGTGTTTAACCGACATTCCGTTCATTTCAATCTCTTTCAGCGAGGCGATGCCTATTTTCAGGTGCATGTCGATGAAGTCGCCTGTTACTTTCCGGTCGCTTTCCTCGGTTTTTATGCCTGTCGATATCATGGGCTGGTCTGAAACGAGCAGCAGCGCTCCGGTAGGTATTTCGTTTGCAAAGCCTACGGTGAATATTGTTGCCGTTTCCATGTCTATTGCCATTGCGCGGGTTTTCATCAGGTATTTCTTGAACCGTTCGTCGTATTCCCACACGCGGCGGTTGGTTGTATATACGGTTCCGGTCCAGTATTCCTGGTTGTGGCCGGTTATGGTTGCCGACACTGCGCTTTGCAGCATGAATGCCGGCAGTGCGGGAACTTCGGTGGGCCGATAGTCGTCGGATGTTCCGTCGCTGCGTATGGCGGCTATTGGCAGTATGAGGTCGCCCAGCTTGTTTTTCTTCTTCAAACCGCCGCACTTGCCGAGAAACAGTACGGCTTCGGGGGCGGCTGCGCTGAGCAGATCCATAACGGTAGCTGCGTTGGGGCTGCCCATGCCGAAGTTTATGATGGTAATTCCGTTGGCGGTGGCGCTCGGCATGTTTTTATCCTTGCCTTCTACCGGCACGTTGTGCCATTTTGCAAACAGTTCGACATAGGCGCCGAAGTTGGTGAGGAGAAAATATTTCCCAAAGTCGCTTAACGGTTTACCCGTGTAGCGCGGCAGCCAGTTTGTAACTATTTCTTCTTTGGTTTTCATAATAATTTATTTAATGGCAAACACACCGAATATTACTCGCTTCCACAAGTTGACCTGCAAATATAATATTTCATATCGTTTACCCCAATATTTTTATTGCACGCACGTGCAGAACACGGTTTCGCGACGGTGTTAAGTACTGCGTTTACATTGACATACTGATTAATTTCCGAAGAAGACTATTGTCTTTCATGCAAACCTGCATGAATAGCGATTCTCCTGCATTTACTCGACAAAATAGAATAAACATATTATTCTTTCACAATCACAAACAGTAAGCCCCCATAATGCTTATGTACATTATGGGGGCTTCTATTTTCTATTTTTTGTTTAGATTAATTAATGGACATTGAAAAATTTATATAACTGCTCGATTGACGTTCGTCATGAAGATTTATATTGTCTGTTACTTGACCGTTATTATCTAAATTTAAAGAATTGACACAAATAACATCCTTTGTTTCTTCGGTAATTGTACCACCTATAGTTTTCCATCTGTGATATCTGTAATTGTGTGTTATTCTTAAATTCACATGACTTACATTCTCTCTTACGGGTATTGCAAAGGTTTCGCAGTCAAAGTTCTTTTGTGGATAGTATAAAGTGGGTAATGGTGTGATTAGAGAATCATCGGTTTCAATAGAAATTGCAACATAGTTTGTTGTATAAATCTCTCCTTGCAAAAAATTACCAGAGTTCCATTTTTCAAAAAAAGCATGATTTATGGTAAATGATAATGATTTCTGTGAGTTTACAAGATAACCGGGAAAAATAGCCTCGGGATTTTTAACCAATAAATATAGCCATGCACTGGAAACAACACTCTCCCAAACATGAAAATCCAAATCGATAGAAGTTTGAGAAGCGTATATTATTCCTTTTATATTTCTTCCGCCTGAAGCATTACAGTTTTGTAATTTAATTACTTCATCCACATATTTTTTTGCCTCTGCATTTTCACCAAGTAACATACAAAGGTAAGCGTAGCCGAGAGTGCCTTCTGTCCAAACCATTTCTGGTGTTCCTATATAGCCACCGCTATTTTTATAAGGCTTAAAACCATCAACTGAAGTACCTGGATTTAATTCATAAGTTTGATTATAATTGTTTGTACCTGTACTTTTTTCAATTATTTTATTTTGTACAAGAAAATTAGAGATGCTATTAGCCGTATTTCTACACGCAGCAGCAGCAGTGTTGTTTTTTAATAAATTCAATGCAGTTGCTCCTGCCCATGTTGTACAGTCCAGTGCCCACTCGTAATCTTCGTATCCCTGTTTATATCTATTGTTTGCATTGTCGTATAAATTTGGAGAAGAATTGGGGTTCAGCCAATTCTTAACAGCTTGGGCTGCATTAGCATACTCATGTTGTCCGGTTAAGAGATAAACACCTTGCAATGCCTGCAATGCACTGCACTGATGCTCTGTAGAACACCAGTCAATAGGAGCATCGGTATAAGCGCCATTAACGTATCTTCCATAACCAAATTGAAGTAAACCGTTACGATTAGTATCGTTTTTTACTTGTTGTGAAAGTATCCAGCTGCCAGCCTTACTAACCATGTTTAGATATGCACTTGACCTGTTGCCGCTTTTTAGCAAATAATAGCACATACCCCAAACCAGCCAGCCAATGGCACCTGTTCTGATTAAAGGCTCTCCTAATCGACCGTCACTAAAATCGTATGAAAAATCGAATGTCCCATCATTTTTATCTTGTAAAAACTCCAGACGGTTCATTATCTGCTGACAAATATCATATTCTTCACTTGTCGTAAAAACAAGTAAAGCTAACCCCGAATCATATATCCAGCAACGCTCATTAATCGCACCTATTCTGTTTGCATATGACGGATCGTTAAAGGTACCAGGTATGATACAGGAAGTCTATTATTATGTCCTGTACGCATTTGCTCCTTGATGAAGTCAAGCGCTTTGTTGCTTGCTTCAATGTACTTTTGTTCGCTAAAAATTCTGCTTGTCATAATGTTAAGTATAATTAAGTGAGTAATATTGCTTTTATTGAATTGGCTTAATATCTACAAAATCCTTCCATCCTTCGGCTGCGCCATATACATTTTCAGAACCGGCAGGAACAATCAGAGTACAGTTGGATTTGTCGATATCTTCAAATACACTGCTGTCAATAGTTTGGGGAATTGCTCTGTGGTTAATAATTTTTGTAATTTTTCGACAACCTGTAAAAGTTGCTCCGCTGCTTATATCGGTTATCGAGCCGGGAATAATGATTGAAACGATATTATTGCATTGATAAAAAGTATATTTGCCAATATTCGATATTCCTTCTTCAATGATTACCGATGTAATAGAATTTCTGTATTCTTCATTATACCATGGAGCATATTCGTATCCGGCATTCCCTCCGCCGTTACTCATCATCGGAGTGTTATAGGGAGGCATGGACGTTCCATTAATCCTAAGAACCCCGTCGCTATACAGCCACCACCTGAAAAGGGGAAGACCGGACTAGGATGAATTTTGACTTCCGGAAACAATTATCGAACAGGAATCGGATACTGTGTCTGGCGTTACTTTTTTGGCACACCCCATCATACCTGTCATGCCTGAAACAAGAAATAATAACAATGCTATAAAAAGTGTAAATAATTTGAATATATGTTTCATATCCTTTAATATCTTGAGGTTTTTACATCTTTTGTTCAAAACAATATAAAATATGCAAACATACAACAGTGTTTTGAACAAACAGAACAAAACAAACTATTTTTTATCAGAATCTTATGGGGAAAACATGCGTCAATACTCTGTTCACATCCGGTTATCCCCGTGGCGGCGGGTTGGGAACGGGGCCGGGTGTTGTGTTGTCGGCGTCTTTGTCTGTGCGCGTGTTTAGCAGGGCTTCGTAGCGTGCCACGAGTACGTTCATTTCGGCTGTCAGTGCGGTGCACTGTTCCTTTTTGTCGGGAACGCCGGCGTAGCCGTTTATGGCGTTAACAATGGCGCGATACAGCGGGGTTATCTGCCGGCGCAGGGCGCTCATCGACATGTGCTGGGCGTCGAGTTCCTGGCCGGCAAGCATCTGGCGGTATTCTTCTTCAATGGCTATGAAGCGCTGGTTGGCCGCGCGAAGTTCATCGACAAACGTATGCGCATTGATATATTCCAGCTTTTCGCGCAGGGGCTCAAGGTCGGCACACAGCGCCGCAAGCATGGCGCTCTCGGCGTTTTCGGGCAGGCTGCGCGGATTGCCGGCTCTCTTAATAACGTTCATTATTTCTACGGCGTTGGCATAGCGCCAGTCGCGCACGTCGTGAAGAACAGACTTCATGTAGTCGAACAGTTTGCTGTGCAGGCAGTCGCGATAGCTGTCGGCTTCGTTTTTCTGCTGCACTTTCAGGCTTTTACGCTCGGCAAGCAGTGCTGCTTCGGCTGTTTTCAGCTTTGCATTAAACATGTCGAGAAGGCTTCCGAAGATTTCGACAACAAAGCTGTGTTGTGCAAAAATTTTACTCGCACTGTTCATATATTGCGAGTATTCCGCGTTGCGGAGGTTTGTGAATCTGAATTTTTCAATCATATCAGGTTGTTTTTATACATATTTCTTTCCAACTTTTGTTGGAACACTGTTTTCATCCGAAATGCCTTTCCAACTTTTGTTGGAACGCTGTTTTCATCCGAAATGCCTTTCCAACTTTTGTTGAAGCGCTGTTTTCATCC
>JAITVX010000227.1 GCA_031285575.1 Bacteroidales bacterium | reverse complement strand
GTTACCTTGAAACCCTTCTGTGTTTTCCATTTAATAAACGGAGCCAGAGCGTCTTTAAACATCATGTCAGTAAGAATTATCATACCCACAGGCTTGTCGGAATATGTCGGCGGCACATCACCGGCGCTAAGGCCCTTGGTAGCGCCCTTCATGGCCTGCGCAAAAGCTACCGTCTGCAACGTTGAACCGGCAGGCAATACATTCGATATCTCTATCTTCATTGAAGTTATAACCTCAATAGAGTTCGTGCCGGGATTATACCTTACGGGATAAATCATAATGTTTGAAATGGCATTGTCGCGCAACCGTCCTATAAATTCAATCTTAACCGTATCGAGCGGTATCGCCTTCTTCAGGCCATACAGTTCGCGGTTTATCTTAAACCCTATTCCCCTTTGCACCTGCGACTTGCTTTCGCTTTCCTGCGAAGGATAGAGTATTCCGTTTATTTTTTTCGACGACGGACGCAGCCTTTCCGATTTCACTTCAGATATTTTTATCTTAACAGCGACTCCGTCGGGAACAACAACCATCTGGCTCATAACCGGTATCTCAGGGTTTCCTGCATCATAAACAGGCGTATGCCCCGGTATTGATATCCTGTAAAACGCCCCCGATTCATTTTCAACCTCTTCAACGTTCAATTCGCTTATTGAATAATTTATCAGCAGCGACTGACCTTCGGCAATAACAGCCCCGCCCGACTTGTTTCCGCTAAACCGGTAAGTGTAAGTTTTTCCCGCCTGGCCGCAAAGAACCGCCGGCAGAAGCAGGGAAAACATCAGTGCTACAAGTTGCTTATTTAACAGCAAATACATTAATCTGAAATAGCTGATATCAATTAAAAATCTTACGACAAAGATTGTTAAAAATATTCTTCATTTATCCAAAAATGTTGTGTTTTTATTAATGATTTGTACTTTTACATCGTTTTTATTAACACCAGTCAGTGAGCTGTTTTAAAATCTTATGTAATTTTATTGTTATGAAAAATCTTACCTTAATAAAATCAGTAGCTGTAATTATGTTAACTGTTTTCGCATTAACCTGTAAAGTTTCTGCGCAGGATACTCCCGAATACGATAAAATAGCCACCGCTGCCGGAAATGTCGAATTGTATTTCATTGGCCACGGTTCGCTTATGTTCAGGGTAAACGGCTATACAATCCATATCGATCCAGTTAAAAGTGCGGGCGATTACAGGTTTCGACCTAAAGCCGACCTTATACTCATTACCCACGACCATGGTGATCATCTCGACATCCCTCTTATAAATGAACTGAAAAAGGCGGAAACCGTTGTTTTAACCAACGAAAAAACAACAGAACAGTTAGGCTGGGCATCGCCCATGAGCGTTGGCAGCAGGCAGGAGATAAACAATATTGTTATTGAGGCCGTACACGCTTACAATATTGTAAATATGCGTTCACCAGGTAATCCGTATCACCCGAAAGGCGTTGGTGTGGGATACGTAATTACAATAGGAGGTGTCAGGATCTATGTTGCCGGCGATACCGAAAATATTCCCGAAATGGAAGAATTGAAAGATATAGATGTAGCGTTTTTGCCAATGAACCTTCCAAATACCATGACGCCGGCAATGGTTGCCGATGCCGCAAAAAAAATCATGCCCGCGATATTGTATCCATACCATTATGGCAATACCGATACCGGTGAAATCGTTGAACTGCTTAAAAACAGCGGCATTGAAGTCCGTATCCGCAACCTGAAATAGCGCTGAAACCAGTTATTTAACGAACAGTAATCCATTGTTTTTGCAAAGCGTTATACATTAATTAAGTATGGATAAAAAACATACATGTTATTGTGGTCTTTACTGCGAAATCTGCGCTGTTAAGGCAAAAATTACACCTGCGGCAAAAGCCCTGTACCGTGAAATGCAAAAAGCCGGATTTGAAGAAATAATACACCTCATACCTGGCGGTGACAGTTTTTGGCCTTTCCTGAAAAGTATGGCAGAAAACGGAACATGTACTTCATGCCGTGAAGGAAGCGGAAACCCGGGCTGCGCCATAAGAATATGTGCAAAGGAAAAAAGCGTTGAGCTATGCGCATTATGCAACAGCTATCCCTGCGGACATTTTACTGAATTTTTCAGAGGATACCCCACTCTGGAACACGATAATGCCATGCTTCGTGAAAAAGGGATGGAAGCATGGTCAAAATTTCAGGACGAACGTCTCGCAAACGGATACGTACATCAGGACGACAGGAATTGAAAACTTTATGTTTTTTTAAAACAGCCCGATGAGAATTGATATAATAACGCTCCTGCCTGAACTTCTCGAAAGTCCTTTAAATTATTCGATAGTTAAAAGAGCTAAAGACAAGGGGCTGGCTGAAATCAATATTGTAAACCTGCGCAACTTTACAACAGATAGGCATAAAACGGTGGACGATTACGCATTTGGCGGCGGAGCCGGAATGGTTATGATGATAGAACCGGTTTACAGAGCTATTGAAAAGCTAAAAAACGAAAGAGATTACGATGAAATAATCTATACATCGCCCGACGGCGAAATATTTAACCAGAAAATGGCAAACTGCCTGTCGCTGAAACAAAACCTTATTATCCTTGCAGGGCATTACAAAGGTATCGACCACAGAATACGCGAGCATCTTATTACCAAGGAAATATCGACAGGCGATTATGTACTGTCTGGAGGCGAAATTCCTGCTGCCGTAATAACCGATGCAATTGTAAGACTCATTCCCGGTGTTTTATCCGACGAACAGTCTGCTCTTACCGACTCTTTTCAGGACAACCTGTTAGCTCCCCCCGTATATACCCGGCCTGCCGATTTTATGGGATGGAAAACGCCCGAAATACTACTTTCCGGGCATGCCGCCGAAATTGACAGATGGCGGCATGAACAGTCGATAGAAAGGACAAAACGGCTAAGGCCCGGCCTGTATAACGCAGAATAGAGATTCAGTAACTGTTTTGAAATTATCATTTGATTCTATCAAAATGAGTTTTATGCAATATGGACAATATTAGACAGTTACAAGCCTATTTCGGACTTTTTCGACCCTCTTTTGCCCCCGTTTTTTGAGGGGTACGAATTGGGTTGCAAACTCCGTCTTAAATCGCCCTTTTTGTGTCTTTTCGCAAAGACCGAAACAAAAACATTTTTCGCTTATCAGCCTGTTATTGAGAGCTTTTTCTTACTTTTGTTCCTGCAAGTCTGCATGGGCAGATTTTTGGTATAAATTCTCTGTGTAATGAATACATAAAACAAACCTTTAACTGCCAGGACACAGAACTGGAGAATGGTGAAAGTCTGCTTGAAGGATTAGCTCGAAGCCGGTATTTACTTTTCAAATATCCGGATGACTGGACTGTTTCACAACGAAACAGAGCGTTGGCTCTGTTTAATAAATACCCCGAAATCAGGAAGGCATACGATGCTGCCTGTAGATTCCGAAACTGGATGAAGAAAGAAAATGTAGGGAGGCGGATGAGTTTAGTCAAACATGAACTGAGCGAATGGATAGAACAGGTTGAAGAGAATGATATAGATGAAATGTTGAATTTCAAATCTTTAATTGAAAGGAATATGTTACCTGTCTTAAACTATTTCCGATTCGGGGTGACTATGGTGTGTTAACATAAAAAATACTATCTTTGCCCACTATGGAACTTACCCAAGCGCAATACGACGTGGTGTCCGACTGCTTTCCTCGCCACCGGCGGGCATCGAGATATACCAATTT
>JAITVX010000101.1 GCA_031285575.1 Bacteroidales bacterium | reverse complement strand
ACTGTATTTCGCACTGGGGCAACGACTTTCGTCCGAGTTACCTGAAAATATGCGAATTTATTGACACGCTTCCGCAAAGACCCGTAATTTCGGCATTTACGGCAACTGCAACACAGGAGGTTAAAAAAGATATTGCTGAAATTCTGAATCTGCGAAATCCATTCATTTTAACCACCGGTTTTAATCGTGAAAACCTGTATTTTGATGTAAAAAAGCCGAAAAACAAATATGAGGAACTGTTGAAGACACTCAACAGAAATCCTGAAAAAATCTGCATTATCTACTGCTCAACAAGGAAAAATGTTGAAGAAATTACCGGAAAACTGCAAAACGACGGTTTTGAGGCAACCCGCTATCATGCCGGACTTTCCGTGCAGGAACGCAAAAATAATCAGGACGATTTTATTTACGACCGCAAAAAAATTATTGTCGCCACAAACGCTTTCGGGATGGGAATCGACAAAAGTAACGTTTCAATTGTCATTCATTACAACATGCCCAAGAATATTGAAAGCTATTATCAGGAAGCCGGGCGTGCCGGAAGAGATGGCGCCCGTGCCGAATGCATTTTGTATTTCTCGGAAAGAGACATAATTACGGTCAGGAATTTTATTGAACAAACGGGCGAAAATAATCAGGAACTGTCGGTGGAAGAAATAGCGGCAATCCAGAAACGTGACAGGGAACGCCTGAACGAAATGATAAACTACTGCCGTACAGCAGGCTGTTTCAGAGAATACATTCTCGATTATTTTAACGACAGGGAAGATGTAAAATGCGGTAATTGCGGAAACTGTGAAAACAAAAATCCGATTGAAGAAAGGGATATTACGATAGATGCACAGAAAATCCTGTCATGCGTTTTCAGAATGAACCAGAATTTCGGAGTTACACGTATCATAGAAGTATTACGCGGCAGTAAGTCGGACAGAATTTCGCAGCTCGGTTTCGATACCTTAACAACCTACGGAATAATGAAAGACAGGCCTGAAAAAGAAATTCGCGATATGTTCAATTTCCTTATCGACAACGAATTTTTGCTGCAGGCGGGCGATAAATACCCTGTAATAAGGTTAACCCTGAAATCGAATGAAATTTTGCGCGAACGAAAGCAGGTTTTGATGCCGTACAGAAAAGACATGTTTGAGGGAAGGGATAAAAAAACGTCAAAAGAGAAATCGAAAACCCTTAATGAATACGGAGTCAACGAAAAATTGCTGTCGGCGCTCAAGAAAGTACGTTTGGAGCTGGCAACAAGGGCAAAAGTTCCGGCGTATGTAATTTTTCACGACAGCACGCTTATCGACATGTCGATAAGGCAGCCGGAAAACATGACGGAACTTTTACAGATACCGGGCGTAGGGAAAAGCAAGATGGACAAATATGGAAAGACGTTTCTGACATGCATAGAAAATTTCAGAAAAGGAAGCTGAGATTTAACGACTTACAAAAAAATCGTTTTTTCTCTTGCAAAATTCATTTCTCTGTTGTGTCTTTGATGCCGTTAAATTAAATCTGACGTTGCGCGATATGAGATTTGTTCCGTTAGTGAAATACAATTTTCCAAGTAGGAAAAACAATTTCCTCTGAAGGAAATTCAATTTCCCTGAAGGAAAAACAATTTCCTCTGAAGGAAATTCAATTTCCCTGAAGGAAAAACGATTTCCCCTGAAGGAAATTCAATTTCCCTGAAGGAAAAACAGTTTCCCCTGAAGGAAATTCAATTTCCCTGAAGGAAAAACGATTTCCCAGATAGGTTGCGTAACATCAGTTAAATTTTACAGGTTAAAGTCAAGTTTTACAAATTAAAAAAAGAGAAAAATGAAAAAAATTTTGTGTATTATGTTGCTGGCCGCAATGGCCACAGGTGCTTTTGCACAGGAACAGGGGAAAATCCGTGGAGGTCTTGATTTTGGTTACTGTATTCCGAAAGGCGGCGGCGGAGTATGCTTCGACCTGCAGCTCGGATACAACTTGAAAGACAACATGACCGTTGGCATTAAGTACGGAAATGCACTCATGGGAAAAGTAGATCCGATGGGAGAAAATGCTTCCATTTCTGCAAATGGCAACTTCCTGGGTACTTATACGTATTATTTCAGTTCGGGCGGAAGCTCGTTTGCTCCCTTTGTTGGCGGCGGTCTCGGAATGTACACTTTGGCCTCTTTTTCTACCGGAGCAAGTTCATATACTGTTGATGCCGGCGGTAAATTCGGCGGTGCGCTGACGGCAGGATTTGAGGCCGGTAAATTCAGAATGGCACTGGAATATAATTTGGTACCAAGTTCGGGAGTAACAGTAACCGATAACAGTGTAACCCTTGAAAATACGTCGATAAAAAACAGCTATCTGGCTGTTACCGTCGGCTTTTATATCGGTGGCGGAAAATGGAAGAAATAACAGATTAATTTCACAGCTGTTTTTTCCTGAGCACTCACAGGCACACCTGTAAACGCAGTGTTCAGCATTGTTATCGCGACTGCGAGGCACAAATCGGGAAGCAATCCAAAGCATGTAACATGGATTGCTTCCCTGTTTTTCCCCGCAGTTAAATAGAGGCAATTACTGCTGCGGTTCTACTTTCATATCGTAGTTCCATTTATCGAAATAGAGATTGCCTCCGTTCCATTCAACTTCGCCTCTCTGGAAATCATAAGGTTCACTGCGAAGATGTTTTTTTGCAGGGTGAAGCGGCCCGGATATGCCGTTATTTACAATAAGCCTGTAAGAATCGATTCCCGACATAAAAAAATATTTAAGCTGCCTGTTTTCCGTAACCTGAAGATCATACGATATATCTACCGGAACCCAACCGGTTCCTTCATAGTAAACTTCGCACCAGTCATGGAGGTTTTTGCCTTTTGCGGGAACCATCCATCCGCTTTGCCAGCGTACAGGCACGCCTTTATATCTTAGCATCGACATGAATAAAAGCGTTTGCATTCCGCAATCGCCTCTGCGGTTTTCCAAGGTATAACCCGGAATATCAGGCATTACAGAATATTCCAAAGCGCCTGTCCATGGTATGCAATCCTTAAACCACGTATATATTTTATCGACAATAATATTGGGCTTTTCATCGCTGGATACAATACTGTCGGCCAGCATTTTTATCTTTTCTGAAAAATGTATCTGTGGAAGCTGTTCCGAAGTGTATTTTTTATAAAGTTCCGAGTTTTTGTCATAAGCTTCGGCTTTTATATTGTCGGGATTAAAATATTGAGCCGCCGACTGATACAGGAAAACTGCTTTAAAAACTGCAGGCTCGCCGCTTTTTGCTTTCTTTTCCATGTAAATTGAAGTATGGATGGCGGTATCTGGCGACAGTATATATGAATTTTCCGACTGTTCAACGAGGCTTATAAACTTTTGCCGTGGATGGCCATTCTGTGGTAAAGGCAACCAGCACCTTATTGTTTCTCCATCGGGTACTGCGTCGGCATTGACGGTTAGTGTGTAGGTTACCTTCATTTTAACAGGAAGTGCCGGAACCGAAGAGTTTCTTGAAGCTTCAATAACCTTTTCAGTGTGATTTAACCTGTATATTTTTATGGAATCATCTGCTGCCGCTTTTTTACGCCCCGATTTATCTTCATAAAACATTTTCAGAAGGCTAAGGTTTGAAGCCGCTCTGTTGAAATAGCGTTTTTCGCCATCAATTATCCGGTACTCGAGCCATTTTTTCTTTTCCCATTCCATTTTTTCCTCGTCCGAGAACTTGCCAAAAATATTTTCCAGTCGTGCATCAATCTGCGAACCGTTCAATGAAAAACACAGATACAGCCTTTGGGCAATTTGCGAAACCGAATCGGCATATTCCTTCAGTCTGTTGTCAATTGCGGGTAAGCTGTTTATGGAATCTGCGGCATTTATTATCTTCTTCAGGTTTCCTGCTGCAAGATTCTCTGAAAAAAACTCAAACTGCGAGCCGGTTGTTCCTTTATTGGTTCCACCTGTTGAATTTGGAGTGTTATTGCATGATAAAGCTAAAGCTACAAGCACTGCCGCGATACATGCATATCTTTTGTTATTCATATTTTCACACTAATGGAATGTAACGTTGTGTTTATCTTGTTATTTGTGCATTTTCCATAATAATGTCATAAGAATAGCCAAAGCCAAAATCCTTTTCAACTGCAATTGTACCTTTAAATATGGCACTGTCGCCATTTTTTATGGTTTGGTTTGAGGTAACTGTAAAGTCGAATATTCCTTCGGACTCCGTTCCGTCCTGGATATGTATCCAGTTTTTATCCATTATTCCTTCATTTACTTTTGTTACCATACCCTTGACACTAACTGTTTTGCCGGCAAGATCTTTTTTATTGGCAATAATTTTTTCTATTGTTATGCAATCTGCACAAGGGGCAATTTTCACATCTATTTTATTTATCACAGGTTTTCCATGGGGGGCACTCATTGCCGGCATATATGTTTCGTCATTCTCAAATGATTCCTGTGCAAGCGGGCCTCGTCCATGTCCTTTGCACGATATAATTGCAATTAACAGTATTACGCCTATAAGAATTTTATTCATATCAATATAAATCAAAATTTATCATAACATAACAAATCCTTTGTTTCATCGAAGCAAAGGATTTGTATGAATTAATATATAACGTATTTGCTGTTACTATTTGGTATGTAATACTTTTTCAAATGCAGTTTTAAAGTCGAACTCTTTATGGAATGGAGCTTCTGAATTATGACATACCAGGCATAGTTTTTCATCCTGTTCAATCAAACCGCTTCTAACCGCAAGGCTATGGTTTTTCATTATTGCCGGAGACCTGTATCTGCTTCCTGCTCCATGGCATCCTTCGCACGAAACACTTTCGTCTTGCTTAATACCGTCGCGAAGCTCTGGTGCAACAGCATCGTATGTTGAGTGGCATTTAAGACATTTCGCCTCTTTAGAAGCATCTGCAATGCCATTTTTCTTTGCATACTCGACAGCCTTTTCGCTTGAAAGCGTTTTTATTGCCTGCGAGTGAGAATCTTTAAGCCACGAATCGTATTGGTTCCCATGGTCGGTACCATTATGACAGGCTTTGCACTTTTCGGCTCCTATGTATTTGTTCTGTGCCGATATTGTCCCTGCTATAAGCAGAACTGCTCCAATAAACAGATAACGTTTCATTATATTCATCATAGCTGTAAAATTTAATTAAAATTAAATAAGTTTATTTTTACAAAAGTAGTACAAAAATAATACCAAAAAAATAAAACATCTAAAAGATTGAGAACAGGTACTACTAATTTAACAATATACAATTGATTGTTTAATTATGTGTAAGATTGTGACAATGTGCTGTTTATGCTCTGTGACATTCTTTCCCCCGTCAAAACCCCGTTCAAAGACAGACTGACTGTCAATCAAGGCTGCTCTCGGAGACACATTTCTTCCGGCTTTTAAAACGGGTTTGCTCCCTGAGTACATCATTTAGCTGTTCGATAACTGCTTCATGCGTCCACTTATTAAACTATCCGTCATTCAGGAAAATCACCGGGAAGCATGCGCCAATGGCATCCTGTTTTATGCAGATATAAAATAACATACAGCGGGTATTTACGTTTGCGATTGTCAACCATTATGAGTAACATTGCATCGTATTGATGTATCGGTTAGATCAGTTAGATAATTAGCCATCATGTTCTTTACGTTATTGCTATAGATAAAGATGCAACATTAATATCAAACAATCAACTGATGTTCAATATTTCATCAATGTGCTTTCGGGATATGACAACTTGTCAACTACCCTCTTAACAAATTTTTTTTGTCGAAATTTAAACAGTTTATTACTTAACTAAAAAAAATCTATCATGAAAAAAAGTTTATTAATCCTCGCAGTGGCAGTCATTTTTTCCGGTTTCACATCTCCACCCCAAAAAACAAGCCTGTTTAACGGGAAAGACCTTACGGGATGGAAAGTATATGGAACCGAAAAGTGGTATGTAGAAGACAAATTGCTGGTTTGTGAAAGCGGTCCCGACAAAGGATACGGCTATCTTGCAACCGAAAAATTTTACAAGAATTTTGATTTAACCGTTGAGTTTCTTCAGGAAGTAAACGGCAACAGCGGAGTGTTTTTCAGATCCACCATTGAAGGCACCAAAATAACAGGCTGGCAATGCGAAGTAGCACCTCCCGGACGAGACACAGGTGGCATTTATGAATCGTACGGAAGGGGCTGGCTTGTGCAAATACCCGACGAAAAGGAATCCATACTCAAGTCAGGCCAATGGAACAAGCTTCGCATAAAAGTTGTTGGCGATAAGGTACAGACATGGCTCAACGACGAGTCTATGGTTGACTTTAGCGACGCCAAAATAGGTCAGGCAAACGGTTCAGTAGCCCTTCAGATACACGATGGTGGCGGTATCAAGGTAAAATGGCGCAACCTTGTTATTGAGGAACTTTAAAGATTATAAAATTCGTACCTGGTAGTCCATGAAAATTCCTGTCCCGGTTCGGCTTTAACCATAACATAAGCCTCCGGACATGGAGATTTCCAGCACGACCAGAACGCAAGTCTCAACAAAGGCCGGTCGCAGGTTATACGAACGCCAACACCGGCTTTTCTGTTTTCAATACGTATGTCATGATCTGTATGGCTGTCGCTGAAACCACCTATACTGTAAAATACATTTTCACCTTGTCTGAGTTCCTTTAAAAAGGTTATTCTGTTACCGGTTATGTCGGCAAGCGTATCGAGGCCGTCGTTGCTCCCCAGCAGGTTTATATTCCACGGAAATGTAATGGTGTAATCAGGGCCTACATTCAAGTTGTCCATTACAAAAAAGTTATGGTTGTAAACTGAAGTTTCGATAGTCTTTACACCGGTGTTTTTCAGTGAATGAACAAGTTCCATCTCGGCCTTACCAGGAACAAGTCTTACGGTTTTCGTGTAAACATAAGAATAGTTACTGCTGTTTAATTCGTGGATAAACTCCACATGGTCAGATTCTTTTCTTACAGTCCATTTCCCCGGATCCACAACAGGGTATAGCCGTGCGAATGAATATGGCTTATCATCTGGTCTTGTAAGTGTTCCAACGCCGACCTTTACAAATGTTTCACCTGGTTTTGCTTCAATAAAGCCGAGTTCTGCAAACACTTCGGCAGGCCCCATTATGGCATCGTGCATTTGGGGATCGTATTTGTCAAACCACTGCCCAAAATATTCATGGCCGTTTACTTTCAGGCTGGGAATATTACCTGCATGGTCAAACCGTGTGCCACGGTAATACCCCTTTTCGTTGTCGGGAAGATAGAGCTTTGCGTCTATAATATCATTGGTTATTTCCGCTTCAGGAAATTTATCCGATGGCATAACCTCTGTTTCCGAAAGTTTATCTGACGGCTTGTTTATAAAAATTAATACTGCTACAATTACTCCAGCTAAAATAGCTCCTGCTAAAATTAATGTTTTAAGTTTCATAATATTATTTTTTATTTTATGTAAATCGGGCGTAAAGATATGAAAAATGTCTTAGTGTGTAATGCTCTGCAATATATTTTTATAAATGATTATCCGTTTATAACTTGCCGCTGACATAATTCAAAACAGCTTCTTAATTATATATATTGTATGAATAAATAAATTTACTATATTAGGGGCTTAAAAAAACACATATCCGTATGAGTTATATAAAATTCGACAAAAGCCAGATAGTAAACCTCGAATATTCGCTTGCACGCGAAGTAATAAGAAGCAACCGCGCCGGCTCATATTCATGCACCACACTGGCAGCATGCAACACCCGCAAGTATCACGGTCTGCTGGTATGCCCTGTTGAACGGTTCGGAGGCGAACGGTACGTGCTGCTGTCATCGTGCGACCTTACTGTGGTAAGCAATGATAAAAGCTTCAATATAGGCCTGAGGAAATACAAAGGCGACTACTTCAACCCCAAAGGCCATAAGTATATAGAAGACTTCGGCGCCGAAAACATACCCTCGCGCGTGTTCCGCGTGGGAGGCGTATTGCTCAGGATAGAACATATACTTGTTCACTACAGGGAACAGATGATGCAGCGCATTACCGTACTGGAAGCCTCAGAGCCTGTCAGGCTGCAGGTGCGCCCGTTCCTTGCATTCCGCAGCATACACGAACTTACCCATGCCAACATGAATGCCGACACAAAGGTTGAACATATCGAAAACGGCATAAAGGCACGGCTCTACGAAGGCTTCCCGTGGCTCAACATGCAGTTCTCATCGAAGGTTGAATTTATACAGGCGCCCGACTGGTACCTCGGCGTTGAATACATGGAAGAACAGAAACGCGGCTACGACTGCTCGGAAGACCTCTTTACCCCCGGCTTTTTCGAGATAGAAGCTCATGCCGGCGACGTAATCATATTCTCGGCTTCAACAGAAGAAGAGAAAACCACAGGGCTGAAGCAGAAGTTTACCAGCACTGTTTCGGCCAAAATACCGCGCACCAGCTTCGTAAACTGCCTGCG
>JAITVX010000159.1 GCA_031285575.1 Bacteroidales bacterium | reverse complement strand
CTGTAAGGATTCCGGCGCTAAGAGACAGAGGCGAAGACATTTTCCTTCTGTTCAGGAAATTTGCAGTCGATTTTGCCGAAAAATATCGTATGCCGGCAATCAGGCTCGACACAGATGCTAAAAATATCCTTCTGAGCTATGCTTGGCCGGGCAATGTGCGACAGTTGAAAAATATTACCGAACAAATTTCGATTATTGAAAGGGAAAGGGAAATAACGGCACATGTGCTTAAAAACTATCTTCCCGACTATGGCGCCGTCAAATTGCCGGCAATTATTAAACGAGACGACGACAAATCGTTTGCATCGGAAAGAGAGCTTCTTTACAAGATACTTTTCGATATGAAAAACGACATGAACGACCTGAAAAAGCTTGTTTTTGACTTAATGCGCAAAGATGACTTCGATTTAAACCTGCATAAAAAAAACACAGGAGCCGTTAAAAACATTTTCAGTGAAGACGGCAACGACATGCATGCCGAACCCGAGCAGCAGGCAACAGTTACCGACTATCAGCTGTCGCCTTCGCGTAAAAACATACAGGATACCGAAGAGATAATAGAAGAATCGCTGTCTCTTTACGACAAAGAGATGGAAATGATTAACAAGGCCCTCGAAAAATACCGTGGCAAACGCAAACTGGCTGCACATGAACTCGGAATATCGGAAAGAACGCTTTACAGAAAAATTAAAGGATATGGCATCGACTGACATAAACGGTTTCATACTGCGCAATTACCGCAAGGCGCTTGTGGTGCCGGCAATATTTTTAGTTGTTGCCGCCGCATGTAAAATATCATATTCATTTTCGGGAGCAAGTATTTCGCCGCAGGTTAAAACACTAAGCGTGCAGAGGTTTTTTAACAGAGCAGCTCTCGTACAGCCAGGCCTCGACCAAACCCTTACCGATGCACTGATTGACATGTGCAGGGCACAGACAAGCCTCGAAATTGTAAGCTCGCTCGGCGACGTTGACTTTGAGGGAGAAATTACAGACTATAAAACGCAGCCCGTAACCGTTGCAGCCGATGCCTATGCGGCAATGAACAGGTTTACCATTACGGTACATGTGAAATTTACAAATACAATCGACCCCAACCTCAGCTTCGACCAGTCCTTTTCGCGCTATGAAGACTACGACGGCGATGTCGATTTAAGCTCGGTGGAACAAGAACTGTCTGACAGAATACTCGACATGATAGTTGAAGACATATTCAATAGAGCATTTGTAAACTGGTAGCATAAAATGAACAGGAACGACTTTATAGCAATGGCCGGGAACAATGAGCCTGTCAGCAAATCTGCGCTTGGTGAAATTTACGAACTTGTCGATATGTTCCCGTACTGCCCAAGCGCTCACCTGCTGTTGCTGAAAGGCCTCAACGACAATGAAGACGTAAGGTTCAGCAGGCAGTTGAAGCGCTCGGCCCTCCATGTTGCCAACCGCGAAATTCTGTACCATTACCTTAACTCCCACCCAAACCGGTTGCAAGGCAATAAGGAAAATCGACCTCAGGATTCAGACAGTATTGAAAATGTTATCATATTAACCGACGACAGTATTGAAGTATTAGAAAATCCAGAACTTATAACCAACATGGTGGGGGCTGCCGCCGAAAAGGAAAACCTGCTTGAACTCGATGCAGATTCGGTTGAATTATCGGTTCATGAATCCCCAAATTCAGCCATTACTCCCGATGAAAACGAGCTGCGGAAACAGCAGCAGTCAAATCTTATCGACAGGTTTATTATTACCAACCCGCGCATAGAACCGGCAAAAGATAAAAACATCCACCCCGCTGCCGACCTTTCGGCGCCATATTCGGAAGAAACAGGCGGGCTTGTTACCGAAACTCTTGCACGCATATATGTTAATCAGGAATATTATTCAAAAGCAATAATAATATATGAAAAATTAAGTTTGAAATATCCGGAAAAAAACAGTTACTTTGCCAGCCAAATTGAAAACATAAAAGAACTTATAAAAAACAGATAAATGGGAATATATATTTTTGTTTCGGTACTTGTTTTGTTGGCATGCTTCCTTCAAATCCTCGTAGTGCTTGTGCAGAATTCAAAAGGCGGTGGCCTTTCGGCCAATTTTACATCTACCGGCCAGACAATGGGAATACGCAAAACGGCAGATTTTCTCGAAAAATCGACATGGACACTTGCGGGAGCAATAGTTATTCTCTGCCTTGCAGCCACGGCAACAATACCGAGAGGCGAAACCGGCGAACGGTCGCGCCTCGAAAACCAGATTCAGAATGCAGTTGATCCTAACGCAATACCCACCCTGCCCACAGCCGTTCCGCCCAGCAGCCCCGCAACCACAGCGCCTGCAACCGAAACTGTACCCACAGAATAATGCGAATCTTCATGTAAGAAGATAACAGGCATGTAATGGTGCGGTATGATACACAAGAATGTTAATGTTTTCTAGTGTCTATTCACAGAATTGTGTCAAAGTTATTATTTGAAAATCATCTCTGTTCAAAGATAATCATAAATTGGGCCAATATGATTTTCCATTGCGCTATTTTTCCAGAGCATTCGATTACTTTCTTTGTTCCAAAGCATGTAACCACAAAGCAGGCAACGACAAAAAGAAAGCCGGGCGGCAGGAAGCAAAGCAACAGGAGCTCATTGCCAAAATTCCGAGTAGCCGCCCTTACATTTCCATCGCCGAAGCCGTTTTGCTGTTCAACATTTCGTGCGATACCATTTACCGCCTTGTGCGCATGGGTAAAATCTCCGCCGTCAATATAGGCGAGCGGCTTACACGAATATGCCGCACACACATTGAAACCATGTTTGCCTCTTCAGAAACTAAAGGGGCTTTTAGATATGATTTTTTTGTTCACAGCCTTGTACTGTAAGCTCCAGATGTTCTCACATATTGAATATTCTGCGGCAGTGATGATGTGTTGCCGTATATCTTGTAGCGCTGGGGAGCCGACGAAGATACAATAACCTGTCCGTGGAAATCTTCGAGCAATCCTGCTATTTGTGCAACAGGCCTTTGACCCGACAGAATAACGAAGTCGGGAGATGAACGGTCGAGTATGTAATCGGTAATTTCATTTGTTACGAGTATCTTTTTTCCGTTAACTTCGATACATGCCGGTATTTCATTTAGTTTTGCCAGCTTCGGGCGTAGCCCCAATGCAGAACAGTGCCGGTTAATGTCGGCGTTTAACGTGCTGTCTGAAGAAAATACAGTCATTGTTACGCCTGTCCTTATGCCTATATTTGTTTCTCCCGGAGAGTTATACACAGTCAGCTCACTGCTCCTTTTCAGGCCGGTAGATGTAAACAGGTTATGGATAACCGCTATCAGTACAAAAACAAGTATAATGTTTAACATCCTGCCGTCTTTTTTTGTAATAAGATACATGGATAATGAAACAATTACTGTTAACATGATGCATTCCGGCATTGTCATTCCTATGCCTTCTATTGAAGAACCGGGAATTGAGGCTGCCTTTACTGTCAGCCATTCGGTAAATGAAGTAAGCCGGTTTAATACAAAAGCTAATGGTTCTGACAGAAACATGACAGGATAAACCATAGGAATAATGCAGCCTGTTATGATGATGAGCGACGATAACGGAACAATAACAAGGTTGGCGGCAAGAAAGTAAACAGGAAATCTGTTAAAGAACGTTATTGTAAGGGGCAAAACGCCGGCCTGGGCAATAAGCGTTACGGCGGCCGATTGCCATATCTGGTCGCCAAGCCATGTTTTTGCATTGAACATCATGTACAGGTCTTTGTAGAATGCTATTATAAATGCTACTGCAAAGTATGATAAAAGAAATCCGGAGTCAAAAATAACCGACGGCTTTATGAGTATCAGAACAAATGCCGATGCAAAAACAGAGTTCATTGAGTTTACAGGTCTTTTCATCAGGCTCCCGGTATGGATGAAGCTGAACATAAGAGCAGCCCGCATTACCGACGGGGTAAGGCCTGTTACAAATGCGAATCCCCATAAAAATATAATTGCAATAATAACCCTGACAGCATTCAGTCTTTTTTTTAGGAAAAACAGCAGTTTGAAAACAAACATGCTCAATACCACTGCATGTAATCCCGATACCGCCATAATATGCATTATTCCGGCTTTTATAAAACTCTCTTTCTGATCGGGTTCAAGCATTGTTTTATCGCCTACCGTCATTGCAGCCACAAGGGCAAGGTTTCTGTCTTCAATACCACGTTTGCGATACATGTCTATTATCTTTTCGCGAACAATCAGCGCTCTGTACTTCAGTTTCATATTGCCTGAACCGATACTGCCGGTTATATTGTCGGGTGTTAAAAAAGCCATGTATTTGAATCCCTGGTTTTCCATATAAAATCTATAGTCAAACTCGTATGGATTTCCACGATTTGTAATTCTTTCCGGAATACATCTTATCGTCAGAATATCGCCCGGTTTGAATGACAGCTTCGCCGAGTCGCTTCTTATATACAGCATTATTGAGCCTTTTACAGGTGCTACCGAATCATTTATCTGCGATGTGTGCAATGCCGCTTTTGCCCTGTAGCCGGTTTCTCTTTTTTCGGGATAATCTTCAAGCGTACATGTAAAAAGTTGTTCTTCGTGCCTTAATTCCGAAACATTCTTTCTTTCCAAAGAAAACATTACATTGCCAAGCGCCATTAACGAAATTGTAAACACAATGCCAAAAATAGTATTTACGTTTTTCCATGAACTTAACAATAATGCTGTGAGTGAAATCAGAAAAACCGCACTAATAATTACATGTGCCAGGCAACTAATGTCAATATAAAGAGCCGTAATTATTCCTGCGCATAAAGGAACAATGATACGTAGAAACGGTATCTTTTTATGGAGAGCCATCAAGTTGATTAAACCATAAGTTCGTCTTCAGGTTATATCTGAGAGATATGTTTGATATGCAAATCAAATCATTTCTTAATGCAATATATTGAGGTGGCAAGCAGATAAATGAAGCAAAGTATCAAAACCAGTATTCCTGCCGCAACATTAGTCATATCGCTTACCCAACCCATTACAAGCGGAATTACCGCTCCGCCTGAAATGGCCATCATCATAAGGCCTGATATTTCATTGCTGCGGTCGGGGTATCTTTCAACGGAAATTCCAAAAACAAGCGGAAATATGTTTGCAACTGCAAGGCCTGTTAAAAACACGAGTATCCATACCATTACGTTCGACTGTACCAGAAGCAGCAGGCACAATACCGCGATTCCGAGCACCGACGTCCATAAGAACAGTTTCCTTGAAGATATTTTTGTAAGCAAAAGAGCTCCGGCAAATGTACCCAACATACGTCCGAAGAAATAGACACTCCTGCCCGATTCTGCAGTAACAGAATCCATTCCGAACCTCTTTATCAGAAACTGTCCCGAATTTGAATTGAAACCTACATCTATTCCTACTACAAGGAATATTGACAGTGCCATTAAACACACAAAGCCCGTACCGAGCAGATTAAATGCCGAACCGAATGTGGCTTTTGATTCTGTTTGCTGTTTTTCATCAATCTTTATTGTTCCAAGCCACACTACCGACAGTATCGACACTATGCCAAACACAAGAAAGAGGAGTTTCCAGTCTCCGAATTTAAGCGCAAAAAAACTTGCAAGCGGTGCACCTATCATCGAGCCGATAGCTTTTACAAACTGCGAGAAACTGAGGAAACTCGATGTTCTGTTACCCGGAACAACATCTACCAGCAATGGATTGGCCGATACCTGTACTATGGTGTTGCCTATGCCCAGCAGGGCAAATCCCGTCAGCACCATTGCAAACGAATAGAACAGATACGGGACCAGCATCCCTATGGCGGTAACAGTCATACCTACATTTAGCATGAATTTTTTACCCATCCGCGACTGCATGATGCCTATGGGTAACGAAAGAAGCAGGAACCATAAAAAGGCAAC
>JAITVX010000102.1 GCA_031285575.1 Bacteroidales bacterium | reverse complement strand
ACGGAGAGGGCTGTCCTGCTTTTCCCGGTAGCCCTGCCGGATGTAATATCCCAAAGGGATATGGGAACACACACTTTGGCGCTGAACTGCACCATCGACTTCCCAATGCGGATACGCCCCAGAACGGGAACTGTTCCGTCCGCCTTCGCCTCATTTCGTTTGAGGTAGAAACTTACTTTTACTTCAATCATCATCAACTCTTTTACAGATTACAAAATTAACTGTTACAGAGCTAATCAGTATGACGCAAAATATTGCAGTTCAGTGAATAAGAACCCATTTTCAGGCTTAAAACCGCCATAACACAGGTGTCGTCCCCAGGATGTACGGAAACCGTTATCCCTTCACGGGAAATCCGCTACCCAATGATTACCCGGCAACAAAAAACAGGTAACGGTTTCGTAACGGAAACTTTTCCGAAATTCACAATATCTTGCTTTTTTGCCGTTTGCAGCAGAGGGAAAATCACTGAGCTTATCACCAAAAAATGAGCGGTTTACGCCGTTTTATCCGTTTTTGCTGTTTTGGTGCACAGTTTGGTAACTGAACTTTGTCTTATCTTTGTCTATCGGTGGCTTTGATTGCCTAAAAAACAAGCCAAACAAAGAACGTTAACCACACATTATCAGCCGGTTATCCTCGTTTGGCTGTTGTTCGCTTTTTTATCAGACTTTTATTTTAAAGTGTTGGGGTTGGCTTTAAGTACTCGGACATCAATCGCCAGAATTTGGCAATGCGTTCTTTGAGAGATGATAAATAACGGTTGTGGGTAATCCATTTGCACATATGCCACCATACTCTTTCGACCGGATTTAGGTCCGGCGAATATGTAGGCAAATATCTGATTTCAAGTTCGGGATATTCCTCAAGGAAAGATTTGAGGTTATTTACATGATGAAAACGCACACTGTTAACATTAAGTGATCATTTTTCTTTTTTTTTATATACCTGTAAAACCTTCCTCGAATGCTTTTTAAAAGTATAGGTATTTCCCGTTTGCGCAAAATTTGCAACCGGTTGCCCCATTAGCGGATTAACAGTTCCAAATCCTGTTACCCGTTCTTTTTTAAGCTGTTTGCCTTTGGGCGACTAGGCTGCGGAAAGGGCTGCCGTGTTACTTAACAAAAATTCGTCTTGAAATAATACAGCCGTATCCTGTATTCAGCGCAAATACTACACACCACCATATTATGCAACCCATCATGGAAACTTGATTTACTCTCAAGAAAACCGGATTCTCCTAACGGAACAAATCTCATACTGCGAACATCAGTTATTTACGACTATTATTTCTATTACGGCAGCAACCGGTTCTCACCACTTATTGGCGACGGGCAGGGATATTATTTATGTAAATTTCAAGAACCTGACTATTTTCCTACTATGAGAAATAAAGTCGATAATCCTGCCTGTTTTGTCCGCAGCGGTTTTGAGACCAGAAACTTCAGGCAATCCTTAGCATATAATTTAATAAGGAAACAGAATGGCGGTCAAAGAGTATAAATTATGATTATATCGCTTTAAACGCCCGTGCAATTGCAGTAAAACATACATGATATGTTAAAAATAAATAAATAATACAATTGTAGGCAATAGAATTACTGTACCTGTAATTTAATACCTTATGTTTGTTCTAAAATGATATTATGAAAAAGATAATGGCTCTTATATCCATTATGTTTTCAGCATTGTTAACGCAAGGCTGCAAAACATCATCGAACCCGATAGCATGGAACGACAAACGAATCAACAAATGGTTTGAAAGCAGGGAATACCTTAACGGCTGGAATGTAATCCCCGATTCGACTATAGAGAAACGTGAATTTGCAATAGCCTACTTCAAGGATAAAGACAGATGGGACAGGGCTTTCGATTACCTTAAAACCACTGACCTGCAAAACCTCGAAGTAGCAAGGCATTATATAGACTCTACCAATCTGTTTGCGCTTGTTACAGAATATACAACACAAAATGAAGATGAACTTCAATTTGAAGCCCATAAAAAGTATATAGATATACAGTACATTATAAGCGGAATAGAGCAGATAGGTATTGCCTCCGTATCAAAAAAGGAAGAAATACTTATGTCCTATGATGAAACCCGAGATGTGGAATTTATGACAGTCAGCGAAAGTTCTAACCATGAGGCAGACCCCTGCAGATTTTTCATTTTCTTTCCCCATAACCTGCATCGCCCAAATATTAAATCGGGTGAAATATCGCAGGTTAAGAAAATAGTTATGAAAATCAAGCTATAATACATAATAATTCAATTTTGCTTCAGGCATATAAGCGCTTCTTAATCCGTAATTATAGCTACCACATTAATGTATTTTCCCTATTTTTAGGGATTGACTGATATTGAACATTTGCGCTATATTTGCGCCAGTTCAATTAATATGTATTCATCATTAATTACACGTTTGAATGTTGACGCTATTCGATCTTGAAGAAGGAGAAGAAGGAATAATTCTGAAAATAAAAGGAAGGGGGCGGTTCAGGCAGCGCCTTTCGGAGATGGGCTTTGTTGTTGGCAAAAAAATAAAGGTTATAAGGAAAGCCCCACTGCGCGACCCTGTTGAATACATGATAATGGGCTACAACCTGTCGCTACGCAACAGCGAAGCCCAACTTATTGAAGTTGACAGGAAAAACACCCTGCAGCCCCCTCTGGCATCATCGGGAGTTATTGTTTATGAAGAAGAAAACGACGCCTGGGTAGAAAAAACGAAGCACATCCAGATTGCCTTTGTGGGAAATCCAAATTCGGGCAAAACAACTCTCTTCAACTATGCCTCCGGCTCAAGGGAGAAGGTAGGAAATTACGCCGGCGTTACGGTAGATTACAAGGAAGCCGCCTACGAACAGAGCGGCTACACCTTTTCAATCGTCGATTTGCCCGGCGCATACTCGCTTAAAAGCTATTCGCCCGAAGAAGTATATGTGCGAAACTATATCTTTAAAAACAAACCCGACGTAATAGTCAACATAGTAGAAGCGGCAAACCTCGAACGCAGCCTCTATCTGACCACGCAGCTTATCGACATGGGAGTGCAGACCGTAATTGCCCTCAACATGTACGACGAACTCGAAAAAAGCGGCAACTCCCTTGACACAGACTCGCTCGAAAATCTCTTCGGCGTACCGGTCATACCAACCACAGGTACAAAAGGCAAGGGATTAAGACAGCTTTTCGACACCATAATATCCGTTTACGAAAACCGACAGCCGGTTGTACGCCACATACACATTAATTACGGTGACGACATCGAAAACGCCATCCGCCAGATACAAGTGCTAATAAAAGCCGATGAAAACAAAAATCCCACCAACACAGTTTCAGCCAGATATTTTGCACTCGAAGCCCTGGCAAATGACAAAGAGCTTATTTTGGAACTTAGCTGCTTTCACAATTCCACCGACATACTCAAAACAGTAAATCGAGAACGCAGCCGTCTCGAAAAACTATACTCCGAACCGCCTGAAACCGTCATTACCGACCTCCGCTACGGATTCATATCGGGCGCCCTGAAAGAAACACTGAAAATTAATCGCAAGGAAAAACATGGACACACCGACTCTATCGACAACTACCTCATCAACAAATACCTTGGCTTCCCGGTGTTCCTCATCTTTATGCTGGCAGCCTTCTACACCACCTTTAAGCTCGGGAGCTACCCCCAGCAATGGCTCGAAACAGGTGTATCGAGCCTCGGCAACCTCATCGTATCGTCGTTTCCCAAAAGCATCCTGCGCGACTTCGCCGTTGACGGAATAATAGGAGGCGTAGGAGGCGTGCTCGTATTCCTGCCCAACATCGTAATACTGTTCCTGTTCATTTCTTTCATGGAAGACACCGGTTACATGGCGCGGGCAGTTTTCATAATGGACCGCATAATGCACAAAATAGGGCTTCACGGCAAATCATTCATACCTCTGTTTATGGGCTTCGGATGCAATGTGCCGGCAGTACTTGCAACCCGTATTATTGAAAGCCGTAGCGACAGGATGATAACCATGCTCATAACACCTTTCATGTCGTGCAGTGCGAGGCTACCGGTTTACATACTCTTTATAAGCGCGTTTTTCAGCGCCAGTCACGGGTTCATTCTATTTATACTCTACCTATTGGGAACTATTCTGGCAATCGTTTCGGCATTAATTCTGCGGAAAATTTTCTTCAAATCGGTTGATGTACCCTTCGTTATGGAACTCCCCCCCTATCGTATTCCCACGCCCAGAAGCATCGTTAAACACGTTGTGTTCCGTACCGGATTGTACCTAAAAAAAATTGGAGGTATAATACTGATTGCCTCCGTCGTTATTTGGATTTTAAGCTATTTCCCCCAGTCCCCCCACTTTGAAGAAGAATATAACAGACAAACGGCCATAATAAATGAATCGAACCTTGGTACTGCTGAAAAACAGGAAGCTCTCGACAGGTTGGATACTGAAAAAGCCAACAAAAGGCAGGAAGGCTCGTTTATGGGGATGATAGGCCGGCAGATAGAGCCGCTGATGCAACCTCTGGGGTTCGACTGGCGACTTAGCGTGGCTGTTATATCGGGTGTGGCAGCCAAAGAAATTGTGGTGAGCGCCCTCGGTGTTCTGTTCCAAGCAGGCAGCGACGCGGAGACGGCCTCGCTTGTTGAGAAGATACAGGCACAGCAGGACTGCACTGGCAGGCCGCTGTTCAATCCTGTTGCCGCATTTTCGTTTATGCTGTTCATACTTGTATATTTCCCCTGCATAGGTGTTGTGGCGGCTATCAAGCGCGAGTCGGGTAGCTGGAAATGGGCGACATTTACCGTAGTTTACACAACGGCATTAGCCTGGCTTCTGTCGCTTATTGCATACCAGGCCGGTTCAGCCTTGTTCCTTTAAGCAGGAGAGGTTCCGTCTGTCGGCAGATTAGCTCTACAAGGCTATAGCTTAAACCGGCCAATGGTTTATAAATGACTTAAAATCTGACACCATAACCCCATTGGTTGGGAAACATGTATCAAATGATACTGTTATTGATTCTGATGACTCAAGTTCTTTCGTCAAATTGAAGGATATTGTCAAAGAATATCACCCGCAGGTAATACCTGAGAAAGAAGCGGGCAAAATGCTGCCCTGGGTTCATATTGCAATAAGCAGTGACAAATGTATACTGTACGATATAGCTACAGGATAAAATCCAACAAATCAACGTAGAGCATACGCACAAGATTTAGGTGGGTATATCGGGCTTGTATTTTACGACGTAACCACCCTTTATTTTGAAAGCGACTATAGCGATGAATTACGCGAAATAGGCTTTCCCAAAGATGGTAAGGCGTTTACAAATAGCCTGCAAGTCGGGAACGATAACCAAAGAGAATGTCAACAAGCGAGGTTACAACAGGTTTTTGGAAATATCCAACCATGTAAAAGTTACGATAAATCAGCAGAAAATAAGTGAAGATGAACAGTTGACACTGTTTTATGGTAAAAAATACGGTTCAGTTTCCGGTTACGAGCGCCCATTTCAACATTCCGTACGCTTCGTTTGCCACGGGATACGTGGCCTGCGGTATATAGACCGACAGTCCGCTGAATGCATTCAGCGGCTGCATTGCAGACGTCCCTGAGGAGTAGTATGACGGCGTGCATGCCATGTATGTAATACACCGGTCAAGCGCTGCTTGAAACTGCTGTATCAACGTTGCAGCCTGCGGGCTTCCTGATGAGAGTTTAAGCATGTAATCGCCCAGGTCGAAATAAATCTTTTGGGTTCCATATCCATAGGTTTGAATGTTTTCAAGTTTATCATAAAAGGCGTTTTGCTGTGTTATGTTTTTTACGGCATTCGCCAGTGTTTCGAGTTCAGTCGTTTTAACCACGCTCACCGTTGCCGAGCGCGACATTCCTGTCTGGCCGTTGTAGTAGTCGTAAAATTCGTGTGCAACAGCCATTAAATTGGGTACAGGCGCAAACAGATGCTGCATCATTGACGTGTATGCAAAACCCGGTACAAGAACTTCGGCTGGCGAGGCTACAATGCAGTCGGCCTTGTCTCTGAGTTCGTAGGCAACCTCTACCGAGCCCATGAAGCAGGCGTCGAATATTATGAAGTCGAGTTTATATGGAATGGCTTGGGCAAAATCTGACAGCTCCATGCAGTTATTGATTTTGCCGGCTTGTTTATCCATTATAACCGACTTGAGTACCGGCCCTGGCGATGACATTTCTACAGGAAGCCAGCCGGTGGCATGCGACAGCACAACGAGGCCGTATGATGCCGCAGGACGATACGTTTTTGCACGGTTGAGCACACGTGCAAATGTTTCGGGACTGGCCGAGTTCTCTGCCGGGTATGTTTCGACGGTATCGGCTACATTGCCATGCTGTGGGGTGTGGTATATGTGCACCAGCGCAGGGTTTCGGCCTGTGTCGGCATATACCAGCAGGTTGCCGTCGGTTGTTTTGTCCCAGCTGTCAGTAAGCTGATTGATTTTCTGTATGGCTTCGGCACGAAAATTATTGTCAACACCAAGATACACAATTATTGTACGGCTATTGCTTGCCGGCTGGCTGTCGTACAGCGGTTCTTTTTTGCATCCTGCAACGGCAATGCAAAGCACAAGCAGGCAGTGGAATGTTAAATATTGCGGCATGTTGTTATTATTACTGCAGTTCATGAGTTTTTGACGGTTTACAATACAAAGTTCAGTCGCATAGAGTGCCTTACACGCATAGCATGTCCGCGCTGAAGTCCTGGGCTCCATTTTGGGGAAGACTTTATGACTCTTACAACCTCGTTGTCTATTATTGCGGCAACTCCGTTAACAACAGTTACGTTGCTCACCGAACCATCGGCCTCTACAATAAACGTGATGTGCACCTGCCCCTCAATTTCTGCGTCAACTGCGGCCTGTGGATATACTGTATTGCGCTGAACCCACTCTCTGAATGTATTCAGATCGCCGCCCCTGAACGAAGGCATCACTTCAACAAAAAAGAAAGGATCGCCATTGACCGAACCTCCAGGAATGCCTGTAAAAACGTCATCTCCGGTTCCTGTACCGTCAGGAACAGAATTTTCTGCAGTAGTCTGATTCATGATTTCATCAACGGCGGCAAGTTTTTCTTCCACCGGCAAAACAGAGTCGATCACTACCGGCGGTGTATATTTAACTGTTTCCTGAACAAGTTCCAAACCTGAAGGCGGCGGTGGGGGAGGGGGGATGACAATAAAATCGACCGGCGGCTCGAGGCCTTCCATCTGCACAGAGTAGTACATCGTGTTTGCCGACAATGCTACACCGGGGCGGAGTGATAATACAACCGGCAGTATGACAGCTGCACATGCAAGCAGCGACGCAACGGCAGTGGCGGCAACAACCGTCTTACTGTACTTTTTCCTTAACTGAAATGCACCATACTCCCTGTTCCTGTTTTCAAAAACAAGGTCGTCAAAATCAAAGCTATTTTTTAAACTTCCAAACATTTCAGTTTGCTGTTGTATGCATAATATGATTTGCCAAAATAAATAAATATGATGTACACTTCCAAAATAGTGCCATTTTTAACCGGGGCAAACGTATGAAGTTGGCTTTTTGCTCGCAGACACCTTCCGTAAACACACAGTAATTCCGGCTTCTGCGTTTTTAGTTGCAGCGTTGCACCTTAGGGCACAACACTGTGTCTTGTTCTAAAATAGCTTTACAGTGCATATTAATTACAGCAACCTTTGCAGGCAATACCACAGCATACCGAAAACAATATTTATTGTTGACTCGCCATATCTGTCAACCGATGTAAAAATGTATAACTCTGTTGAATACTGAATGTTTAAGAATTATTTAGACGTGCTGACAGAACCGCAATGGTTGGACTTCATATAATTCTTTTCCAGCAAGTCACAAATAATGAGAAGCTGTGCGAGTGGATGGACAAAACACGGATAACGAGGGGAACATGTTTAAAAGTGCAAGCATTAAAACAGTGCGAGCACAAACGGGCTTGACAATCAGCTAATCTTCTGCTTTTTCAATCTGCTTTCCGGCCTAGATTGATTAAAAATACAATATTTGGCACGCACTTTAGGCACCGGGTCACACCCATGTCCTCCTCCAGGCCTGCATCTCAAAATACGCTCAACTCCCATCAGCAAGCCCCAAAAAGGCCCGTGCGCTTTAAGAGCGTCAAGCATATATTGCGAACACGAAGGAACATAACGGCACGAAGGTCTTAACAGATGAGATATTGTATATCTGTAAAAAAACACCGGAACAGATAAAAGAAACGACAATATATCTGAGATAATTTTTAACATAGCGCAAAGATAACAACAGTATTTAAAAAAATAAATTAAACAGACAATACTGTATTTACTGACAAAATGACTGCAAATATTACAAAAATATTTTTTGGCAAACCTTTTGTTACTTTTATAGTAAAAAACAATAAAAAATATGAATATCTGGATTATTTTCATCGCCTTTATGATACTGAGCTGGGTTGTCAGCATGGTATTGAAATCAAAATTCAAAAAGTACTCCAAAGTAATGATCGATAACGGTATGTCTGGAAAAAATGTTGCCGAAAGGATGCTTCGCGACAGTGGAATATATGACGTAAGAGTGGTAAGCGTGCAGGGGTATCTCACTGACCATTACAATCCGGCCGACAAAACCATCAATCTCAGCCAGGAAGTATATTCCGGACGTCACATATCGGCTGCCGCTGTTGCTGCACACGAAACAGGTCATGCCGTTCAGCACGCTAAAGCCTATGCATGGCTCGGGTTCAGGTCGAAACTTGTTCCGGCGGTAAGTTTTGCTTCAAGATGGGTGCAGTGGGTACTGCTTGCGGGAGTACTGCTTATACAGACTTTTCCAGCTCTGCTCTTGGCCGGAATTGTGCTGTTTGCATTCACAACGCTGTTCAGTTTCGTTACGCTGCCTGTTGAAATAGATGCAAGTCGCCGGGCTTTGGTATGGTTGTCGAATGCAGGAATTACGTCGTATCAGAACCACGACAAAGCCAAAGACGCCCTGAAATGGGCAGCCTACACATACGTTGTTGCAGCACTCGGCTCGCTGGCAACGTTGATGTATTACGTGATGATATTCATTGGATCAAGAGACTGACGGGATAGGATACATTTGAATTACATACATTTCAAACCGCATTTTCTTATGGAGGTGTGGTTTTTTCTTGCACATTTGAATTGTCGTCAGAAATTGTGTAATGTATCATTTATAAGTTAGCAATAGTCGCTCAATGAAAATATTTATTTGTTGAAACATAGAGTTTTAACCCTATAATTTCCTGGTAACCGGTTTGTTATGTATTTTCGGAATGGAACAATACCTTCACATTTTCCCCGCCCTTCACACGGTAAACGAGATATTCATAGATTTAAATATTGTAATATTGTTGATTTACTGGATTTTAATTATTATTAGTTCGTGTGCTTGAAACACGTATATTTCTTATCTGTCAGGCTTTGTGTTGGAACCGGCTTTTCCACAAGGAGAGAAAGCCATAACTCCGGAAGCGGAGGGAATAGCAGTACTTCCGGCAGAAGCAGGAGTAATGAATATTCATAATCCTGTGAATAAATAGGTTACCAGCTCTTCAAAATTGTTTTTTCTTATTAAGGACACGATGAATGCTTTAAAATACTACCGGCAAACTGGTAACTGTCCGCGAGGTGAACGGCAGAGACGGAAAGATGTACGAAATCATCTTCGGTGCAAACCGGCCACCTGAATCAACATGGAAGCCTTACACCTATATTTCCAGACAGAGATTCCCACGCTGTGGCAGCGTGCTTTCATTGATCCATATCCATCTTCCGAGATAGCTCACGACGGATCTTACTCGTTAATTTATTGTCGCGGATTCCTTCTCCTCCCGGACAGATAAAGAGGTCGCAGAAGTGTTGACAGTAGATATTACCGTTAAACTGCTCTATCAACTTTTTGTATTATAAACCACTACAAATTGTAGGCTAAGCACCCGGCGCCGTTCCATATTACTATGTTCGGTTTCCAAGCACTCGCCTCCGAACCGGACGTACACGTTTCCGAGTATCCGGCTCTCCACTAAAGTATCATCGACCATATCGCTCTGTTTGTCAGTGTTCAGGTGGGGCTACCTGCAAGCGGGATAAAGGTGCGGTAAAGCTACATACCCTGTTGGATGTAAAAATACAAATTCCTTGCTTCATGCTGGTTACACCTGCTTCGACAAATGACATCAAAGCGATG
>JAITVX010000264.1 GCA_031285575.1 Bacteroidales bacterium | reverse complement strand
TTTACGAGCTCGGCGAAGCCAATCCAGAACACAACATGGATTGCTTCAGGCTCTGCCTTCGCAATGACGATAATGAATACTGCGTTTGAAACAATATATTGCATATTTTCCGAAAAAGTCTATTATTGTTTTCAAAACAGCCGTTTTATTGCTTCGAATTAACAAAAAGTTGTATAATTGCACCCGAAAAATAAATTACAGAAACATAAATTAGTGTACTATGAAAATACTTGCAGACTTACTATATACAAAAAACCACGAATGGATACGTGTTGAAGGCGGTGTTGGCTTTATTGGAATTACCGATTTTGCCCAGAGCGAACTTGGCGATATCGTATTCATTGAAATCGAAACCACCGGCGAAACATTGAAAAAGGAAGATGCCTTTGGCACGGTTGAGGCCGTAAAAACAGTATCAGACCTGTTTATGCCGGTTGGCGGCGAAGTGCTTGAGGTAAATCCCGAACTCGAAAACCAGCCGGCTCTGGTTAACTCTGATCCATACGGCCGTGGATGGATGATTAAAGTCGGTATTACCGACCCCACCGAGCTTTCAGAGCTCATGACAGCCGAAGAATATAAAAGCATTGCCGAGGCCTGACGGCTGTCGCTGATACTAACCGCACAAGCGCCCCCCCCTTATACCGTCGTTGCAAACAGTGTGAAGCAATGACTGGTCAGTAGTAATATTGTTTAATCTTAATAAAAATTTCATGACATTACAAACTTTCATCAACAGGAACAAACGCTCACGCAGCCGGAAGGTAAGCGCAGTATATTGTTTCAAACACTGGAACAACAAGTCGTATTCCGTATTCAACAGCCTTAATATTAATAAATGCTTCATGATAGGCGTTCTGTGCGTAACCTATTCCATTCTGAACCCTCCGGTGCACTGCATGGCGCAGGCCGATACTGCGGCAATGCCCCCCATGACCGTTGATCTCGACGAGGTGGCCGTAACAGCAACCCGCGCTCCCAATGTATTTTCTCCGGCGGGGCGCACTATCAGCCGCATAAGCCTTGCCAGCATTGCGCAGGCGCCTGCGCAAAACCTCACCGACATATTAAAGTACGCTCCAAACGTTGACCTGCGGCAAAGAGGCCCCAACGGCACCCAGGCCGACGTTTCGATACGCGGCTCATCATTCGACCAGACAGTTGTTTTGCTCAACGGCATAAACATCAGCGATCCGCAAACAGGACACTACTCCATGAATATCCCCGTAGATATTGAATCGGTTGACAGGATAGAGATACTCGAAGGACCGGCTTCGAGAGTTTTCGGGGCCAACGCACTGGGCGGCGTTGTAAACATCATCACCGGAACAAAACCGGGAAACAGCATTAACGCCTCTGTGGCCGGAGGAGAATACGGATTCCGCAAGGCGTCGGCCAACGCCACCGTTCATTCCAAACACACAACGCACCACGCCTCGGCAACAAAAATGGCGTCGGACGGATACATACCAAATACCGACTTCGACATCATGAACGCCTTTTCGCAGAACAGATGGAAAAACAGCGTAATGCCGCTCGACGTGCAACTCGGCTATACAGCCAAAAACTATGGCGCCAATGGCTTCTACGGAGCCAGATACCCCAACCAGTATGAAGAACTCAACACATTTATAGCCTCCGCAAAAGGCGAAAGCACCGGGCGCGTAAAGATTTCGCCGGCTGTGTACTGGCGACGCAACAACGACTATTACGTGCTGGCACGCGAAAACCCCGAAGCATACCGTAACTTTCACCGCACCGATGTATATGGCGCCGAAGTTCATGCATCGCGCACAGGCCGCATCGGCAAAACAACACTGGGACTGCTGTACCGCAACGAACGCATACTTAGCAGCGCCCTTGGCATGGAAACGTCTTCGCCACGCCCCGTTCCCCACCACAACGGAGCCATGTTTACCAAAGCCGATTCGCGCAGCAGTAGCAGCCTTTTTGCCGAGCAAAACATACATGCCGGAAAATGGAATGCATCGCTCGGAGCGCTGCTGAACAGCAACAGCTATCAGAACAGGGCGGGTGTATATCCCGGCATAGACCTCAGCTACCGGGCAGGAATATTCAAGATATATGCTTCGGCAAACCGCGCCATGCGTCTGCCAACATTTACCGACCTCTACTACCAGGGGCCAACACTTATCGGCAACACCGGCCTGAAACCGGAATACAGCACAGAATATGAAGCCGGCGTAAATGCTTCGCACAGGGAATGGAGCGCGGTGCTGAGCTATTTCAACCGTCAGACAAACGACGCCATCGACTGGATATGGCTTGGCGATGCACAGAAGTGGCACACGCAGAACCTGACCGACCTTAGCACAAACGGCATATCGGCCAGCGGCGAATGGAACGCCGCACAGCATGCCGGCAACACATTTTTTATACGCTCGGCAGGCATGTCGCTGTCGTTCATCACAATTGGCAAGCACGCCGGAAGCTACAACTCATACTACGTACTCGATTACCTCAAACACCAGGCAAATTTCCGGCTCACACACCGCATTTTTGAAAATATATGCGCCCAGTGGCATGTAAAATGGCAGGACAGAAACGGCACATACATGAACTGGAACGCCGACAGCGGAACCGAAACAGAAGAACCATACAGTCCGTTCTGGCAGGTTGACCTGCGGATATACCGCCGGGTAGAACGGTGGAGTATTTTTGCCGAATCAACAAACCTTGGCAACATAATGCATCAGGACATAGGCAACATAATGCTCCCCGGACGCTGGATAAGGTGTGGCGCTTCAGTATCCTTTAAACTGTAAATGGAAAGGATAACAAAAGTGTCGTAAAACTGTTTTAAGGAAACACGACACCAGGAAATGCCGTTTCATAAGCTCGGAAATAATACTTTTTTTCAGAAACGACCTTTCATAACTTATGAAACGGTCGTTTTTCCCCAAAGATACATTTCATAAGCCATGAAACCTTGCTTTTTTCCAGAAGATGCTTTTCATAAGTTATGAAGCAGTGCTTTTCTTCGGAAGATACTTTTCTCATGTTCTGAAAATGCAGCCGGTTTTATTCCGACAGCAGCCTGCGGTACATCTGTATTGCGTTTTCGAGCCCCAGATACAGGGCGTCGGCAATAAGCGCATGGCCAATTGACACTTCGTCGAGCCACGGTATGCACTGCCTGAAATAGCGGAGGTTGTCGAGACTCAAATCGTGCCCGGCATTGAGCCCGAGGCCGGCGCTGCGGGCCGTTTCGGCAGCAGTTATGTAGGGTTCGATAGCTTTTGCGGCGTTTGACGGATACATTGCGGCGTAGGGCTCGGTGTACAGTTCCACCCTGTCGGCGCCGGCAATGGCGGCGTTTTCAACCAGCACGGGGTCGGGGTCAACGAATATCGACGTGCGGATTCCCTCCTTTTTAAACGCTGAAACAATACCGGCCAGGTAGCTGCCGTGCCTTACCGTGTCCCACCCGGCATTGGAGGTTATGGCATCGTGCGCATCGGGCACAAGCGTAACCTGCGTGGGCCTCACCGCCATTACAAGCTCAATGAACCGGTCGGAGGGATTGCCTTCTATGTTGAACTCCGTGGTTATGGCGGGTTTTATGGCAAAAACGTCTTCGTAGCGTATATGCCTTTCGTCGGGTCTCGGATGAACGGTAATGCCGTCGGCGCCAAAAAGCTGGCAGTTTACCGCCGCCAGAAGCACGTTGGGAACATCGCCGCCGCGGGCGTTGCGTATGGTTGCTATTTTATTGATGTTTACGCTTAACTTTGTCATGATAGCAGGTTTCTGATTCAACTGATTTAAAATTTATGCCGCAAAAGTACAATAACTGAATTTTTTTTGTGTTATTTTCGTCGAAAATATATGTTACATGTAACAGACTTCTTTGGGAAATGATAAATATTCTGTTCGTCATTACGCCCGCAAGGCACGGAGCGGGAAGCAACCCGGGCACAACATGCCACTGGATTGCTTCGCAGTTCCTCCTCGCAATGACGATATGCCGTCATTGCGAACGAAGTGAAGCAATCCAGAAATTTGCAAAGAAGTATGGCGAAGCAATCCGGTTGTTGCAATTACTTAATTATAAATAAACACATTAATATCTATTTTTTTATGCTGAAATCGGTAGCCATATACAGTAAAGACTCGAACGAGAAGACCGTAAGAGAAGTAATCAGCCTCATTAACGAACTGTCGCGCCTTGGTCTGGAAGTTTTTGTGCATCGCAAACCTGCACGCAATTCCTACCGCAACACGCCGGCAATTATTTTTTCCAACACATCAATTATGCAGCCTACGCCCGACATGGCGCTGAGCGTAGGCGGCGACGGCACATTCCTCGAAACAGCCATGCGGTTGAAAGATACCGGCATACCTATTGCCGGCATCAACACCGGCAGGCTGGGTTTCCTGGCCAATATTCCGGCCGAAGACATTGAACGGTCGTGCGCAATGCTTGTAAATAACGAATACACTATAGTTGAGCGCAGCTGCCTTAAAATTGAAGATCCCATTCTGTTTAGCATTGACGGAGCATCGGCACTTAACGACATCACCATTCAGAAAGAGGGCCACAGCATGATAACCGTTAATGTAGAAGTTGACGGCAGCTATCTGAACACCTACTGGGCCGACGGCCTTATAATTTCGACCGCCACCGGCTCAACCGCCTATAACCTCAGCGCCGGCGGTCCCATACTGTCGCCCGGCGACACCAGCATTATAATATCACCCATTTCGCCCCACAACCTTACCATAAGACCCATAGTGCTGTCGGGCAAAAGCCGGCTGAAGCTGTCGGTTGAAGGGCGAAGCAGAAAATTTCTTATCACCTGCGATTTCCGGTCGGTACGAATCCCCCTTTCCGAAGACATACATATTGCAATGGACAAAGTAAAACTGAAAACCGTAATGCTTAACGGCACCGACTTCTACAGCACCCTAAGAAACAAACTGATGTGGGGCATGGACCGGAGAAACTGAGCCGGCGCCCGGGAATAAACTGCCTGTTTTTATATTACAGATT
>JAITVX010000130.1 GCA_031285575.1 Bacteroidales bacterium | reverse complement strand
TGTGCGCGTACGGCGGCACGTGCCAGTTCTTCGTCGGCCTGCCGGCGGCTGAGGTTTTCGGCAGTGTTGCGCCGCGCCTCGAGCACCGTATTGACGCTCTTTGAGGCTTCGGTGAGGGTCTCGATATAATTCCGCACGTTCCCTGGCTGCTGCAATAAGTTCTTCTTTTGCCATTTTAAATTCCCTTGTACGTGTCGGGCGCAACTTCTAAAATTATTTATCTGTTAAATTCATCTTGTATTTTACAATAGACCTCTTCGGAAAATATGCAGTATGTTTTTATAAATGCATTGCTGTCATTATCGCCTGTTGTTATTTCGGGAAATATGGCATATTCAAAAGAAAAATTATGTACATTTGCACCTGTCAAAAGCAGGGTAACGCAACTTCTGTCAACAGCTGATAGGGTTGCAAACCCGCACTGATAAACTGAACAGAATAATTTACAACAAATGAGAAAACTTTCCATACTGGCCCTTATACTCATGCTCGGTTCGGCATACAGGGCAAAAGCCGACGAAGGAATGTGGCTACTGCCGCTGATAGAGAAACTGAACATAGGCAAAATGACTTCAATGGGCCTTAAACTGTCGGCCGAAGATATTTACAGCCTCAACAAAGCCAGCCTCAAAGATGCTATTGTAATCTTCGGCGGCGGATGTACAGGTGAAATCGTTTCGCAGCAGGGGCTCATACTTACAAATCATCACTGTGGATACGAATCAATACAGTCGCACAGCTCCGTTGAACATGACTACCTTAAAAACGGTTTCTGGGCAATGTCGAAAAGCGAAGAACTGCCAACCCCCGACCTTGCAGTTACTTTTCTAGTAAGAATTGAAGACGTTACCGAACAGGTTATGGCCTCCATTAATGACAACATGAACGAAGGTGCCCGTACCGCCGCAATAAACGATGCCAGAAAAAAGATAGAGCAGCAGGCCGCCGCAGGCACCCACTACCGCACGCTTGTAGGAAGTTTCTACGGAGGAAACTACTTTTACCTGATGGTGTATGAAATGTACGGCGACGTAAGGCTGGTAGGTGCACCACCGTCGTCGATAGGCAAGTTCGGGTCGGATACCGACAACTGGGAATGGCCGCGCCACACGGGCGACTTCAGTGTATTCCGCGTTTATTCAGCCCCCGACGGCAAGCCAGCCGAATACTCGGAGAACAATGTACCCCTGAAACCAAGGCACTACCTGCCCGTTTCAATAAAGGAACGCAACGAAGGAGACTTTGCAATGATACTCGGCTTTCCCGGACGGACAAATCGCTATTTTACCTCGTATGAAATTGACGAACAGCTTCAGACCGTGCATCCGGTAAGGATAAAGGTACGCGGTGTGAAACAGGATATATGGATGCAGGACATGCAGGCCGACCCAAAAGTAAACATACAGTATTCGGCAAAATACTTTACATCGTCGAACTACTGGAAATACTCCATTGGGCAGAAAAGAGGCCTTGAGCGGCTGAACGTAAAAGAAAAGAAAAAACAGCTTGAAGACCGGTTTAATGCATGGATTGCCGCCAACAGCGACAGCAGGCAGAAATACGGCGAAGCCCTCAGCCTCATAAAAGGGGCAATTGAAGGCCGCGCTGCATCTTTCAGGGCGTATTCGTATGCCAATGAATGTATTCAGGGATGCGAACTGCTGTTGATGAGCCGCGATATAGATGCCGTAATTGCCGAAGCCATCGAACTGGGTAACAGTAAGGAGGCTAACGAAATTATCGAGACTGCCAAAAGCTACGTCAGCGAACTTTACAAAGACTATAACGCTCTCACCGACAGCAAAACGATGAAAGCCATGCTGAAACTTTTCAGGGAAGACGTTCCGGCCGTGTATCATCCCGACTTCTTTACCGGTGTTGTTGATAAAAAATTCAAAGGCAGTATTGACAGATATGTTGACGACATGTTTACCCGATCAATATTTGCAAGCCAGGCCAGGATAGAAGCGTTCCTTGCCAAACCCAGCCTAAAGGCACTGGAAAAAGACCCGGCACGCATGGCAATGACATCCTTTATTGAGGCCGCAAGAGCAATGATTACGTCAAACTCGTTTTACGAATCGGGACTTGCGGAAGGCAAAAGGCTGTGGATAGCAGCCCTGCAGGAAATGGCTCCGGAAATAATACAGTATCCCGACGCAAACTCGACCATGAGGATGACTTACGGAACCGTAGAAAATTATGACCCGAGAGATGGCGTTACATACAAATACTACACCACGCTCGAAGGAACCCTTGAAAAATACAAACCCGGCGACTATGAATTCGACATGCCGCAACGCCTCCTCGACCTTCATGCCCGCAGGGAATATGGCCGGTATGCCTCGGCCGAAGGATACCTGCCGGTCTGTTTCCTTACCACCAACGACATTACCGGCGGCAATTCGGGAAGCCCGGTAATAAATGCCAGTGGCGAACTTATAGGACTGGCTTTCGATGGCAACTGGGAATCGATGAGTGGCGACATTGCCTACGAACCCCAACTGCAGAGGTGCATTGCAGTAGATATAAGGTATGTTCTGTGGGTTATTGACATTTACGCCGGCGCCAAACACCTTATCGACGAAATGACAATAAGGTAAGCTTTCAGAAACTTTCAAAACAGCAGAAATAATATATTCCAAATACCTATCGATGAACAGAAAACAGATAAAAAGTGCGCTTGTTTCGGTCTATCACAAAGACGGGCTTGAAGAAATAACGAGGTTGCTTCATACGCTGAATGTAAAACTTTATACTACCGGAGGCACATACGACTTTATTTCAGGCCTTGGCCTTGAAGCCGTGAAAGTGGAAGACCTTACCTCCTACCCTTCCATTCTCGGCGGCAGGGTAAAAACGCTTCATCCCGGTGTGTTTGGCGGGATACTTGCACGCAGGGAAAACAGCAGCGACCGTGCCGAGCTCGAAAAATACGGCATCCCAGAAACAGACCTCGTTATTGTAGATCTGTATCCCTTTGAAGAAACCGTAAGAAACACCGGCACTGAGGAAGACATAATAGAAAAAATCGATATAGGCGGCATATCACTTATCAGGGCAGCAGCCAAAAACCACAATGACGTTCTTGTTATTTCGGGAAGAGACCAGTATGCCGACTTGGTTTCACTGCTCAAGGCAGGCAATGGATATACCGATGCCGAACAGCGACGGCGGTTTGCTGCAAAGGCATTCATGGTGTCGTCGAACTACGACACGGCAATTTTCAAATACTTCAACAGCACCGAGCCCGAGCCGCTGCCTGCCTTCAGAGAAAGCATAAACACCGTTTACCCGCTGAGATACGGGGAAAATCCTCACCAGAAAGGAGTATTTTTCGGCAATCCAGATGAAATATTCACGAAACTGCATGGCAAAGAACTGTCGTATAACAACCTGCTCGACCTCGACTCGGCCGTTGGCCTTATAGACGAATTCAGCACATGCACCTTTGCCGTTATAAAACACAACAATGCCTGCGGAGCGGCATCGCGCGAAAACCCACTCGATGCATGGAAATCGGCACTGGCCTGCGACCCCGTTTCAGCATACGGAGGCGTAATTGTAACCAACGCAGCAATTGAAGCCGGTGTAGCCGCAGAGATCGACAAACTGTTTTTTGAAATAATAATAGCCCCCATGTTTTCCGACGAAGCCATGGCCATACTGACCGTTAAAAAGAACAGGATAATACTTGCAAGAAAAAACATGGAACAGCAGCAATACAGTTACAGGTCGCTGCTGAACGGCATACTATGGCAGGAAAAAGACACAGATACCCGGCCGGCAAATGAATTTAAAACTGTTACCAACCGCAAACCTCTCGACACGGAAACGGACGACATGATTTTTGCCAATTTCATTGTAAAACACAGCAAATCGAATGCAATAACACTGGTAAAAAACAGGCAGCTGCTTGCCAGCGGCGTTGGGCAGACATCGAGGGTTGATGCGCTGAAACAGGCCATTGAAAAGGCAGGTGCCTTCGGTTTCGATCTCAGAGGAGCCGTTATGGCCTCCGATGCCTTTTTCCCGTTTTCCGACTGTGTGGAAATTGCACACAGGGCGGGAATTACGGCAGTCATTCAGCCCGGAGGTTCCGTACGTGACCAAGACTCCATAAACTATTGCACCGGTAACAACATGACGATGATTTTTACAGGAACAAGGCATTTCAGGCATTAATGCAAACAGGTACTGAAATCAATAAACCAGGCTTGCGGGGTTAAGTGGACTGCTTCAGGCTTTGCTTTCGCAATTATGCTGAATACTGCGTTTGAAATAACATATTGTATATTTATCCAGAAAGTCTAACAAAAACAGTCTTACCGGAAAAACTTTACGGAATAATACTAAAAGCCGTTCAAAAAAATGCGCTGCCTTTACTTGTCTGAATGTATAAAATAACTTTTTCATAAAATATCCTGCAGCCCTTTAAATCTGAAATGACCAAAACAAATTTGTGTTTTGGTCATTTCAGATGTGAAACGTATAAAACACAAATGTGCCTGAAAGAAAGTTAGAATGTTTGATAGTGATTATGATTAACCTGACTGCTTCACTGCGGGTTTGCAATGACAGAAAAAAGAGTGCGTATTTGCATGGAAACAAAATTATTTTTTAGCGACAAAAGTTCAGTATAATTTTTACATTTGCGGCATTATCAACAGCTGAACATTCAGCTGTTGATAAGTATCATTAATACTTATTAAACATAACCAATGGGACTCTTTTCATTCTTGACACAGGATATTGCAATTGACCTCGGAACGGCAAACACAATCATAATTCACAACGATAAGGTTGTTGTAGATGAACCGTCGATAGTTGCCATCGATAAAAACAACGGCAAACTGATAGCCATAGGCGACGCCGCACGCCAGATGCACGGCAAAACCCACGAAAATATAAAAACAGTCAGGCCCCTGCGCGACGGAGTAATAGCCGACTTCAATGCAGCCGAGCTGATGATAAGGGGCATGATAAGGATGCTCAGCAAGGGAACCCAGCTTTTTTCACCCTCGCTCAAAATGGTAGTATGCATACCTTCGGGCAGCACGGAAGTGGAAATACGCGCCGTACGCGATTCGTCGGAACATGCCGGCGGACGCGACGTATATATGATTTACGAACCCATGGCTGCAGCCATAGGAATAGGTCTCGACGTTGAAGCCCCCGAAGGCTGCATGGTAGTTGATATAGGAGGCGGCACAACCGAAATAGCGGTAATTGCACTCGGAGGCATTGTATGCAACAAGTCGATAAGAATTGCCGGTGACGGATTTACAGCAGACATTCAGAGCTACATGCGCCATCAGCACAACATAAAGATAGGCGAACGCACCGCCGAAGACATCAAGATTGCGGTAGGTGCCGCCCTTCCCGACATAGCAAACCCTCCGGCCGACTACATAGTGCGCGGGCCAAACATAATGACAGCCTTGCCAATTGAAATACCCATATCATACCAGGAAATAGCCTACTGCCTCGACAAGTCGCTGTCGAAAATTGAAGCAGCCCTGCTTGGCGTTCTCGAACAGACGCCACCCGAACTCTATGCCGATATTGTTAACAAGGGAATCTATCTTGCCGGCGGCGGAGCCCTGCTCAGAGGCCTCGACAAAAGGCTTGCCGACAAAATAAACATTAACTTTAACGTTGTTGACGACCCGCTGCATGCAGTAGCAAGAGGTACGGGAGTTGCGCTTAAAAACGTAGATCGGTTCCAGTTCCTGATGAGATAATATGGCAGGAAAATGAGGAACCTCCTGAATTTTCTTGAACGCTACAGCAACCTGATAATATTTTTACTGCTTGAAAGCGTTGCGTTTTACCTCATTACTTCCAGAAGCTATTATCACAATACAAAGGCAGTAAACGGCATGAAGTGGCTGACGCATGGAGTGGAAACCGGGTTTGGCAACGTGAAAGGCTACTTTCACCTGAAGACGGTAAACGAAAACCTTGCAAACGAAAACACAATGCTCCGCAACACCGTCGGCAGGTTGCTCGAAAACGACAGTTCGTCATTTTTCCCTGTCTGCGATACGGTTTATCAGCAAACATACCTCTACACCTCTGCAAGGCTTACAGGCAATTCCGTTAATAAACAGTATAACTTCTTTACAATAAACAGGGGGACAAAAAGCGGCCTGACCCCCGATATGGCCGTTATTGCCGACGGCAGTGCAGCTGGAGTAATATCGGGATGCTCCGATAACTTTTCGATAGTAATGTCGTTAATCAACCTCGACTTCAGGCTCAGCGCCAGAATTAAATCGAACGGCTACTTTGGCTCGCTTGCATGGGACGGCAAAGACTACAGGGTGGCCATACTCAGCGATATACCACAGCACGTAGCCGTGAACATAGGTGATACTATTGAAACAACCGGCTATTCGGCCATATTTCCCGAAGGCATAGCGATTGGCGTTGTTTCCGGTTATGAAAAACCTGGGAGTGATTTCTATACGATAAAGGTGCTGCTTAAAACAGACTTCAGGAAACTTCACTATGTTGATGTGGTGGCCAACAAGAGGAAACTGGAATTTATTGAACTTGAAAATGAAATTCAATGATTAATTCAATTTTAAGATTCGGCTTGATATTTATCCTGCTCGTACTGTTTCAGATACTTCTGTTCAACAACATACAGTTCAGCGGATACGTAAATCCGTATGTGTATATATTGTTTATTCTGCTGCTGCCTGTTGAAACACCCGCAGCATTAACTCTTTTTCTGTCATTCGGCATCGGAATTATAATTGACCTTTATTCCGGTTCGGCAGGAATGCACGCATTTGCATCAACGCTTGCCGGATTTGTCCGTCCATTTGTTTTAAGATCTGTTTCGCCACGCGACGGATACGAACCCGGAGCACAACCGTCAATGCTCAGCTATGGTTTTAGGTGGTTTTTTTTATATTCGGCTGTAATTACACTGATTCATCATACTGCACTGTTTTTTATTGAAACATTCAGCGTAATAGATTTTTTCAGCACATTTCTCCGTACAGGCCTGAGTGCTGCATTCAGCCTCACGTTTATAATGATTATAGAGTTCTATAGAAAACTGACCGCTCAGAAATCAAATTAGCCCATATACTGCAAATTCGTTCCTGTTTGCAGCAAAAATGTCTTGCTGTTTTTATACTTTTGCCTCTTAATTTTCAACTTTTGAAAAAAGGAATAGAAACAACGGCAAAACAGAAAATAGTTGTCCTCGACGGAGCAATGGGAACAATGATTCAGAAACACCGGCTACATGAATCGGATTTCAGAGGCGAACGGTTTAAAAATCATCCATTTGATCTGAAAGGCAATAATGATATACTGTCCATTACAAAACCTGAAGTTATAAGGAACATCCATACTGCCTATCTTGAAGCCGGAGCCGATATCATAACCACAAACACTTTCAGTTCAAACGCTGTTTCAATGGCCGATTACGGAATGTCTGGCGAAATCCGTGAAATGAATTTTACATCGGCAAGGCTGGCTGCAAAAACCGTAGCAGAGTTTGAACGTAACAATAAGGGTGCAAACCGGTTTGTTGCCGGTTCAATTGGCCCTACTTCGAGGAGCACCTCAATGTCGGCCGATGTGAACGACCCCGGGGCAAGGGCGGTTACTTTCGACCAGCTTTGCGCCGCTTATTATGAACAGGCGAGCGGACTGCTCGACGGTGGCGTAGATATACTGCTGGTTGAAACAGTTTTCGACACGCTCAACTGCAAGGCTGCCATGTTTGCCATTGAATCGGTTTTTGAAGCCAGGGACACGACCGTTCCAGTTATGGTTTCGGTTACATTAGCCGACACCGGCGGCCGGATGCTGACCGGCCAGACGCTTGAGGCCTTTTTGATATCCGTTTCACATATCCCTCTCTTTAGCACTGGTATCAACTGTGCCTTTGGAGCAGAACAGATAAGGCCTTTTATCACCGAGCTTTCGACAATTTCAAGATTTAATGTTTCAGTCCATCCCAATGCAGGCCTTCCCAACCAGTTTGGAGAATACGACCAGACGGCAGAAAAAATGACTGCCATTATCGAGGAATTTATGGAAAGAGGACTGGTTAATATTGTTGGCGGATGTTGCGGTACAACGCCTGAACACATAAAAAGAATAGCAGAAGCATCTAAAAAACATAGACCGCGTACGCTTCCCGAGCTCGCAAGGCATACATCACTGAGCGGGCTCGAGGCCATAAAAATAACTCCTGAAACCAATTTTGTAAACATAGGTGAACGCACCAATGTCTCGGGTTCAAAAATGTTTGCCCGGCTTATAAGAGACGAACAGTACGACAAAGCCCTTACAGTAGCCCGAAACCAGGCTGAGGGCGGAGCTCAGATTATAGACATCTGTATGGACGAAGCCATGCTCGACTCGGAAAAGGCGATGGTAAAATTTGTGAACCTTGTAATGTCCGAACCGGACATTGCAAAGCTGCCGTTGATGATAGACTCGTCGAAATGGGAAACCATTGAAGCAGCCCTGAAGTGCATACAGGGGAAGTCGGTTGTAAATTCAATAAGCCTTAAAGAGGGAGAAGACATATTTCTTGAACGTGCACGTAAAATAAGAAGATATGGAGCTGCGGCGGTTATAATGCTGTTTGATGAAAAAGGGCAGGCCGACACTTTTGAAAGGAAAGTTGAAATTGCCCGCAGATCTTATAGATTACTTGTTGAAAAAATAAACTTTCCGCCGGAAGATATAATATTCGACCCCAACATACTGGCAATTGCAACAGGAATTGAAGAACACAACAACTATGCCATTAATTTCCTGCAGGCTGCAAAATGGATAAAAGAAAACCTTCCGTACGCAAAAATCAGTGGCGGAATAAGCAATCTGTCATTTTCTTTCAGGGGAAATGACGTAATCCGCGAAACAATGCACTCGGTATTTCTTTACCATGCCATTAAAAACGGTCTCGACATGGGAATTGTAAATCCGGGAATGCTGCAGGTGTACAGCGAAATAGATTCTCAGTTGCTTCAACTTGCAGAAAATGTAATATTCAATAAAAGTGCCGAAAGCGCCGACAGGCTTTTAAGGTATGCCGAAAGCGTAAGAAATGAAGCGCATAAGGAAGAAAAACAGGATGAATGGCGCCTGCTTCCGGTAGTCGATCGCATAAAACACGCCCTTGTCAAGGGTGTTGACGAATATATTGAACAGGACGTAGATGAAGCACGGCCTCTGTTTGCAAAATCGATAGGCCTGATAGAAGGCCCGCTTATGGAAGGCATGAATGAAATTGGCGATCTGTTCGGGTCGGGGAAAATGTTTCTTCCACAAGTTGTCAGAAGCGCAAGGGTAATGAGAAAAGCCGTAACCAAACTTGAGCCGTTTATTGAAAAGGAAAACGCCATGGCAGAAAAAAAGAGTGCGGGTAAGGCGCTTCTTGCAACAGTTAAGGGCGATGTGCACGACATCGGAAAAAATATTGTCGCTTTGGTTTTATCGTGTAATAACTATGAAATTATCGACCTTGGCGTAATGGTTTCGGCCGACAAAATTCTCGATTCCGCCATTGCCGAAAAAGTAGATGTAATAGGATTAAGCGGGCTGATAACACCTTCGCTCGAAGAGATGGTGCATGTAGCATCGGAAATGGAAAGAAGGAAAATGAAAATTCCACTGATGGTAGGAGGCGCCACAACATCGGAAATACACGCCGCCGTTAAACTGGCTCCCGTATATTCAAACACAGTAATTCATGTAAAAGACGCCTCAAAGGCAGCCGGTGTCATGTCTTCACTTATGCGGAACGACAATAATGCTTTCATTGCAGAAACAAAAGCGAAATACGACAGGCTGCGCAAAGAACATAACCGGGGAAAAAACAACCAGCCCATTGTATCGCTGGCTAAGGCAAGAGATAACAGATTCGAAACGGAATGGAAAAACTACAGCCCCCCAATTCCTGCCAGGCCGGGGCTTCATGTGTTAAATAATATCAATATTAAACAGGTTTCGGAGTTTATAAACTGGTCTTTCTTTTTCTCTGCATGGAAATTGCCTGGCAACTATCCTTTCATTTTCAACGACCCTGTAAAAGGAGAAGAAGCAGGGAAGCTTTTTGGCGACGCACAGGAATATTTGCGTATTATAACAGACAAAAAGCTGATAGAGATAAAAGCGGCATTGGGGCTATATCCGGCAGTATCCGCAGGCGACAGTGTTAAGGTATTCTCTCCCTTTCATGGCAAAAAGATACAGGCGGCGCAGCTTACATTTCTAAGAAACCAGGAAAAAAAGGAAAGAGAAGCGCCAAACCTCTCGCTGGCCGATTTTATTGCTCCCGAAACCTCCGGAATTGAAGACCATATAGGCATATTTGCCGTAACCGCAACACTTTCCGAAACAGCCGTAACCGAATTTGACAACAGCCACTACACCTCAATAATGTTGAGGACAATAAGCGACAGGCTTGCCGAAGCCGCCACCGAATGGCTGCACCTCAGGGTAAGAACCGAATACTGGGGCTATGCCGCAAATGAAAACCTGTCTGTCGGCGATATGTTTAAGGGCAAATACAGAGGCATAAGGCCGGCTCCAGGTTATTCCGCATGCCCCGACCACACCGAGAAACGAATACTGTTCAACCTGCTTGGCGCAGAAAAAAACATCGGCGCAGCCCTTACCGAGAACTTTGCGATGACCCCTGCCGCAGCCGTGTGCGGATATCTTTTCTCACACCCTGGCTCAACATATTTTAATGTTGGGAAAATAGACGCCGAACAGCTTGCAGATTACGCAAAAAGAAAAAACTTTACACCCAAAGAAGCCGAAAAATGGCTTGCTGCAAACCTTTGAACAAATATTGAAATGACAGTAATAGAAATTATTAAAAACGCCAAAAAACCGCTTTTTACATTTGAATTGCTTCCGCCGCTTAAAGGGCACAGCATCGAACGCATCTATGCCACCATCGACAGGCTTATGGAATTTGAGCCCGCCTATATAAACTTTACATCGCACCGCAACGAAACCGTTTACAGCGACAGAGCCGACGGGCTTGCCGAAAAAAAAATTGTAAGACGCCGCCCCGGAACAATTGCCCTTGCCGCAGCCGTTAAATACAAGTATAACATAACCGTTGTGCCCCACCTCCTGTGCGGTGGTTTTACTAAAGACGAAACGGAAAACGCGCTGATTGAAATGAAATTCCTTGGCATAGACGACATGCTCGCCCTACGCGGCGACCCGCCAAAAGGCGCGCGAACATTCATCCCCGAACAAAACGGACATGCCAACACACTTGCCCTCGTTAACCAGATAATGGATATGAACCACGGCCAATACCTCGAAAACAGCCATTCAAACACTACGCCTGCAAACTTCTGCGTTGGTGTTGCCGGATATCCTGAAAAACACTTTGAAGCCCCCAACCTGCAGGCCGATATCGACAACCTGAAAAAGAAAGTCGATGCCGGCGCAAGCTATGTTGTTACCCAAATGTTTTTCGACAATAATAAATTCATACAGTTCACCGACAAATGCCGGAATAATGGAATAACCGTTCCGATAATTCCCGGGCTGAAACCCATTTCCGCCGTTTCCGACATTAACCTGCTGCCACAGACTTTTCATATCGACCTTCCCAGCGACCTGTTTAACGCCATAGCTGCCTGCAAAACAGACGATGAAGCCCGCGAAGTGGGTATAGAATGGGCTGCAATGCAATCGAAAGAACTGCTTAAAACCGGAGTTCCGGGCATACACTATTATACCCTCGGGCGTTCAGATAATGTTGCCCGCATAGTAAAAGCCGCATTCTGACAGTTAAGGCCTGTTAACGCTATTTGATTGCATCCATAATTAACGCTA
>JAITVX010000122.1 GCA_031285575.1 Bacteroidales bacterium | reverse complement strand
CTCTTTCAACTGATATTCACTCTCTGATTCGCATAAATCAACTGTTCTTTACTACAATGTTTACAATCTTATTGGGCACAAAGATAATATTTGCAGGTTTGGTGTCACCGAGCCATTTCCTTGTTCTGGGGTCGGTAAGAACGGTACTTATAACCTCGTCTTTCGACAACGATACCGGAAGCGATATGTTGAACCGCGTCTTGCCATTGAACGAAACCGGATATTCAAAACTGTCTTCATGCAGGTATTCTTCAACATAGTCGGGCCATGGCTCATATGCAAGCGTCTTGCCGTGTCCGAGTATGCTCCACAGCTCTTCGGCAACATGCGGGGCAAATGGCGAAAGTACTTTAACAAATGAAACGGCGGTATCGTGCGAAACTTTTCCCTTTTTTACCACAAGGTTAAGGAATATCATCATTGCCGATATGGCAGTGTTGAAGCGGAGATTTTCAATATCGCCGCCAGCTTTTTTTATCAACTGATGAAGGCCTTTAAGCGTTTCCGGATGGTCATCTCCGCAGAAAATATTTTCAGGGGTGGAAAAAAACCTGAAGGTTCGGTTAAGAAAGTTAAAAACGCCTTTTACACCTTTCTCGTCCCACGGCTTTGTTATGTCGAGCGGGCCCATGAACATTTCATACAGTCTCAGCGAGTCGGCTCCGTATTTTGATGTAACGTCATCGGGATTGACAACATTCTTTAACGATTTCGACATCTTTGCAACAATCTGTTTCAGTTCCTGGTTGTTTTCGGTGTTAAAGTATTTTCCGCCGCGTTCAACTACCTGATCGGTGGGTATCCTCAAGCCCGTCTCGGTTTCGTAGGCGAAGGCAAGTATCATACCTTGATTGAAGAGTTTCCTGTAGGGTTCGTCGGTAGAAACTATTCCAAGGTCGAATAGTACCTTATGCCAAAAACGGCTGTACAGCAGATGTAGCACGGCATGTTCAGATCCGCCCATGTACAAATCTACCGGCATCCAGTATTTCTCTTTCAATGGATCTGCAATCAATTTGTCGTTATCGGGGTCTATAAATCGCAGATAATACCAGCACGAGCCTGCCCACTGCGGCATTGTGTTGGTTTCGCGTCGTCCCTTGCGTCCGTTGCTGTCGGTTACAGCCAGCCAGTCGGTGGCGTTTGCAAGTGGCGATTCACCTGTTTCGCCCGGAAGATACCTGTCGAGCTGCGGCAGCATCAGTGGAAGTTCTTTCTCATCAACGAGCGTTATATCACCATCTTCCCAGTGTATTACAGGAAACGGTTCACCCCAGTATCTCTGCCTGCTGAAAAGCCAGTCGCGAAGTTTGTAATTGATTCGGTACCTGCCCGTATTCTGAGATTCGAGCCACCCGGTAATCTTCCTTATACCTGCTTCCCTGTTCAGACCATTTATATCGATACCCGAAACAGTGCTTGCTGAATTGATATATCTGCCATCTTCCGTCCAGCATTCGGTTCCGGCAAGTATTTTTGCCCTGCGGTCTGTATCGACAATATCGGGATCTTGAATACATTTGATTGGAAGGTTGAATTTTGAGGCAAACTCGAAGTCGCGCGTGTCGTGCGCAGGTACCGCCATGATTGCCCCTGTACCGTATCCTGTCAATACATAATCGGCAATCCATACCGGTATTCTATCGCTGTTTACGGGGTTTATGGCGTATTTTCCTGTAAATACCCCTGTTTTTTCCTTTGCAAGGTCGGTACGGTCGAGGTCGGATTTGAGGGAAGCAGCCCTTGTATATTCCCTGACCTGGGTTCTGTATTCGTCTGTGGTAATATCTTCCACAAGGCTGTGCTCCGGGGCTATTACCATGTATGTTGCTCCAAAGAGCGTGTCGGGTCTGGTAGTAAAGACTGTAAGCTTCCTGTCAAGGTTTTCGATGGCAAAATCGACTTCGGCACCGGTCGAACGGCCTATCCAGTTGCGCTGCATATCCTTGATTCCTTCAGGCCAGTCGAGGCGGTCAATACCTTTCAGAAGCCGTTCGGCATACAGGGGGATACGCAGCATCCACTGCTTGAGGTTTTTCTTCTCAACCCTGTTGCCGCACTTTTCATGAGAACCATCGTTCAGCACTTCTTCGTTGGCGCAGACAATTCTGCATGCCGGACACCACCACACATTTGCACTGTCGTAGTATGCAAGGCGTTGCGAGTCGATATATTTAGTCACTTCCTCATGCCCTGCCTGCCGTATGGAAGCGGGTATTTCCAGTTCCGATATATCTCTTCCCCTCTGAAGTTCCTTGTCGAACCATGTGTTGTATAGTTTAATAAATATCCACTGCGTCCATTTTAAATATTTTGGGTCTGTAGTATTTATTTCCCTGTCCCAGTCGTAGCTTAATCCAAGTTCTTTAATCTGGCGTCTGAATGTGTCGCAGTTTTTCTGTGTTGTAACAGACGGATGTGTACCGGTCCGTATGGCATACTGTTCGGCTGGCAGTCCAAATGCATCCCATCCCATTGGATGAAGGACGTTAAATCCTTTCATTCGCCTGTATCTGCTGAAAATATCGGTAGCGGTATATCCTTCCGGATGCCCTACATGCAACCCTGCTGCCGATGGATACGGGAACATATCAAGTATGTAGCATTTTTTAGGATTTGTAATATCGTCCGGGGTTTTGAAGGTTTTATTATCTTCCCAGTATTTCTGCCATTTTTTTTCGATTTCTCTGAAATTATAGTCCATCGTTACAAAATATAATTAAGCCGTTTAAAAACAAACGGCAAAAGTATAAAATTTTTGTATATCACTGCATTTTCATTCCTTGCATTATTGTCTTATTTTGTTTTTTTGTAACATATTTCTCACCGGAACAGTTGATTCCAAAACTGATTTGTCCTGAAATAGTTTTACACAAAAATATGTTGGATGAAAGAGCGGATTGTATGCGGCAACTATTGATAGAACGAAGGGACACAAAACCGGACGAAATGTCGTTCCTGCTAAGAATAATTCACATTCCATATAGAATTTAAACCAAAAATCTGCTGATACAGACTTGCAGGGACAGAAGTAGGAAAAATTCTCAATAACAGTCAGATAAGCGAAAATAATTTTGTTTCGGTCTTTGCGAAAAGACAAAAAAGGACGATTTACGACGGAGTTTGCAACCCAATTCGTACCCCTCAAAAAATGGGGGCAAAAGAGGGTCGAAAAAGTCCGATATTGACTCGCAACTGTCTGATATATCTCTCAATATGCTATTTACCAAATACTTACTTTAAATTAGGGTTATAAATTGCAGCGATCAGGTTGAATCTGAGAGCAAATCGTCTCATCCTGTTCCGATATCTTTCGGCAATAATACGAAATATCTTTACATCGCGAATGATACTTCATACCCTCCAAAAAAATGTGCTCAACTGTTGGGGGGCAATTCATTCCTTAGGCTTGCGAAAAAGCCTTATGGGTATTCTTCGACTCTTTTAACGTTTTCTATTCCGTTTATGCCGGAAATTTTCAAAATAAGGCTGTCGAGGTCTTTTGTGTGGTGAGTGTCGAGGTCTATTGTGCCTTCGAATATGCCGTTGTTAACTGCAAGGTTTATTCCTGATATGTTTACGTGCAGCTCGGCGGATATTATATTGGTTATTTCGTTGATAACACCTATACGGTCTATTCCGTTCATCTGTATTCGTGCCTTGAATGAGTTTAGTTTGTGAATTGCCCATTTCACAGCTATTATGCGATTGCCTTCGTTCGACATCAGCCTTATTGCTTCGGGGCAGCGCGATTTGTGTATTATTATTGAGCCGTCGCCGGGCGAGTGATAGCCTGTAACTTCATCGCCGGGAATGGGGTTGCAACATTTTGCTATTGTATATGAATATGATGCGTCTTCGGGATTTTCGCTGAGGAGGAAAGATTCTTTCTTATCTACTGCTGCTGGATGACTTTTGTCGCTCTTCCTGTTTTTTCCTGAACCGGGAAGTTTCAGTTCCCATTTTATAAAAGGAGCGCGTTTTTTTAAGTTTTTTCTGATTTCATCGGGCGTAATATTTTCAAGTCCTATATTGGTGAGCAGTTCGTTTCTGCTCGGCATCTCAAAAACTGCACAGAGTTTTTTTACTGTTTCGCCTGTAAGTTCAGATTTTGACAGTTGCGATTCGAGTATTTTTAATCCTTTCTGTATTATTTCTCTCGACTGAGTTCTTATGGCAGACATGATTGATGCTTTTGCCTTTGATGTATGGGCATAGTTGAGCCATCCGCTGTCGGGCTTTGCAATGTCGGAAGTAATTATTTCAACCTGGTCGCCGCTGCTGAGAATAGTTCCTATGGGATTGAGTTTGTAATTAATCTTGGCGCCTATTGCCTTATTGCCTATTTCGGTGTGTATTTCGTATGCAAAATCGAGCGCCGATGCTCCTTTCGGCAGGCTTATCAACAATCCTTTGGGGGTGAATACCATTATTTCTGTCGAGAATGTATTCATCTTAAACTCGTCGAGGAACTCAACAGGGTCTTCAAGCTGGTTTTCGAGTATGTGACTTATTTTTTTTATCCATTTGTCGAGTTCGCTTTCCGGCGATTCATCGCCTTTGTATTTCCAGTGTGCGGCGTATCCACGTTCTGCAATTTCGTCCATCCGTTCGCTGCGTACCTGAACTTCAATCCATCTTCCTTCAGGCCCCATAACTGTCAGGTGAAGGGCTTCATAACCGTTTGGTTTGGGGCGACTTACCCAGTCGCGCAGCCTGTCGGGCTTTGGCAGGTAAAGGTCTGTAATGATCGAATAGATATTCCAGCACTGTGTTTTTTCGGGGATACTTGGAGCTGGCTTGAATACGATTCTGACTGCAAGCATGTCGTATATCTCTTCAAAGGGTACATTTTTTGCCTGCATTTTTTTCCAGATTGAGAATATTGATTTTGGCCTTCCGCTAATGTCAAATTCAAAACCGGCTTCGGTGAGTTTTTCTATTATGGGAAGTGAAAATCTATTAATGGCAGCAGTACTTTTCTTTTCACCGTGTTTTATTTTTGCTGCTATTTCGTTATAGACTTGTGGCTGTCGAGCCCGAAAGCTAAGGTCTTCGAGTTCACTTTTTATTGTATATAAACCAAGCCTGTGGGCAAGCGGGGCGTACATGAATACTGTTTCTCCGGCAATTTTCATTCTCTTGTGTTCGGGCATAGCATCGATAGTCCGCATGTTGTGCAGCCTATCGGCAATTTTTATAAGTATTACCCTTAGGTCGTCGGAAATCGTAAGGAGCATTCTTCTGAAGTTCTCGGCCTGCATTGAGGCTGATGTTTCCTTCTTGTAGGTTCCCGATATTTTGGTGAGGCCATTAATAATTAATGATATTTTTGCTCCGAATACTTTTTCAATATCGGCTACCGTATAGTCAGTGTCTTCAACTATGTCGTGCAGCAGCGACGATACAACTGATGTTGTCCCCAATCCTATTTCCTGATTGGCAATTTTTGCAACGTTGATTGGGTGTATGATGTAGGGCTCGCCCGATTTCCGCCTCATATTCCAATGGGCATCATTGGCAAGGGCGAAAGCCTTTTCTATCAGTTCTCTGTCGCCAGGTTTATTGCAACGCCGCAGATTGCTCATCAGCGATTCGAATTCTGCATTTATGCGCCTGACGTCTTCTTCGTCAAAAACATCCTTGTTTGCCATAAAAATAAACAGCCCCTGATGAGGCATAAGCGCAAAGATAATTCTTATTGCTTTATTTTTCCAATAACTTACATTAATGTTGTTAACTGATGGCAAAGAAAAACTAAATGTTTTATATAAACTAATTATGAACATCTACTTAATTTTTAGAAATTATGTATAAGTTACGAACATGTATGATGTAAGAGCATTCTTTTTAAAACATGACCATTTTTGTACATTTGTCCCAGTTTTATTTACCTTTGAAATACTATACACGAGTTTAGTCAGTTATTTATTGTATTGAAAACATATCTTGGGCTTGCTAAGAATACTATATAAATATTGTGCAGTTGCGGTGGCTGTATTGCTGCTGTGGCAGTGTTCTGTTGAAAAAAATACCAGTTCTACGCGGTTTTACCACAACATGACGGCAAGGTATAACATATATTTCAACGGATATGAGAACTTTAAAGAAGGCGTGGCAAAAGTAAGTGAAAACCATACCGACGACTTTGCCGAAATACTGCCGGTTTTTGATTACAGCGCCCCGTCAACACCGTCTTACTGCAGCTCGGATATGGAACGTGCCATACAGAAAGCCTCCAAACTAATATCGCTTAAATCGATAACTGCACGCCCCAATAATATCGACAGCCGGAACGATATTTCGGAAAAAGACAGGGAGATGCTTGAAAGAAAAGAATACAACGATTGGGTTGACGACAGCTACCTGCTTATAGCAAAGGCACGGTTTTACAAACACGAATTTGAAAGCGCAAAGTCTATTCTGGAATACAGCATAACATCGGCTAATGAACAGACAGTGAAAGACGAAGCTTCACTGTGGCTTGCCCGCCTGTATAACGAAACCGGCAACTATAACGAGTCGTCGCGCATACTGCACGACATGAAATTTGAGCCGGAGTCGAAAGGGCTGCTTGCCATGTATCACACTACCCTGGCCGACTTGTTTGTGAAACAGAAAAGGTACGGCGAAGCCATTGCCCCCCTTGTAAAAGCCATTGAAAACGTATCGGGGAAAAAGACCAGATACAGGCTAATGTTCCTACTTGCACAGATTTACGACCAGACAGGCGACGGTGCACAAGCCACCGTTTATTACAGAAAGGTAATTAAAATGCGGCCTCCGTACGAAGTTGAATTTTATGCAAAAGTAAAGCAGGCCAACATTCTCGACGTTAATGCTGCAAACACCGTTGAAGTGAGGCGGCAGCTGGAAAGGATGCTCCGCGATTCAAAGAACAACGATTTTCAGGATCAGATATACTACGCCCTCGGCAACTTGTCGATGAAAGAAGGAGACATTGAAGAAGCCATCCGTTTTTTCAGACTTTCGGCTTCGGCGCCGTCAATGAACCAAAATCAGAAAGGACGGTCGTACCTTGCCCTTGCCAGCTATTTTTACAGCAAGCCTGACTATATGGAAGCCGCCACGTTCTACGACAGTTCAATGTATTTCCTTAATGAAACATATCCCGACTACCTGTCGATAAAAACAACATCGCAAAGCCTTAACGTACTGGTTGAAAACCTGAAGACAGTACAGGCCGAAGACAGCCTTCAGAAAGTTGCGGCAATGACTGAACAGCAAAGAACGGCTCTCATATCGCAGATAATTGCCGGGGTGGTGAAGGCTGAAAGTGAAGGTGCTGCATCTGGCACTTCCGATAGGTATAACATGGGACAGTTTTATGAAAACGAGCGCAGGTTTCAGGGGCAGATAAGTCAGGAAGGAAGCTGGTACTTCTACAACCAGTCGGCGCTAACTTTCGGACGGACGGAATTCAGGCGCCGGTGGGGCGACCGAAGGCTTCAGGATAATTGGCGGCGGGCCAACAAATCGGTAATTGCCGACATTCAGGATGAACCTGAAGATGAAGCCGGCGGTATGGCAGGCGATACGACTGAAGTAAAGGTGCTCGATAACAAACAGCCGGATTACTACCTGCAAAACCTCCCGATGAACGATTCGTTGCTTGCAATTTCGAATAACAGGATTGCAGGTGCACTGCTCAACGCAGGCAAAGCGTACGCCGAGATGCTTAACAACCCGGCAAAAGCCACCGAAACACTGGAACAGATTAAAAGGCGGTTCCCCAGCAGCGAACTTGTGCCCGAAGCCCTGTATAATCTCTACAACATAAACAAAGAAATAAACGGCGTACGCTCCGAAACATACCGCCAGGAACTTCTTACAGCCTATCCCGAAAGCGAGTTTGCAAAAATACTTGCAGACCCCGATTATTTTGCAAAAAAACTTGCCGAACTGAAAGCCGTAGAAACCCTTTACGAAAAAGCATACACCCAATACAGCGCGGAAGACTTTGCTTCATCGATAGCAACTGTCAATGAAGCACTCGGAAAGTTCGCCGGTGACGCTCTGGCACCCAAATTCATGCTCCTGAAAGCCTATTGCGTTGCAAAAACCGGCGACGAGAGAAGATTCAAAGAAGAACTCAACAGGCTTATCAGACAGTTTCCCGAATCGGCTGAAGCAATAAAGGCATCGGAGATATCGGCATTTCTTAACCAGACCGTGCCCGAACTGAAAGTTGAAGAAGATAGACAGACAGCCCGCGAAATATACAGCGCCGACAAATCGGCCAATCACTATTTTGCTGTCGTGATAGACAATCCGGCATTCAACATGAACCAGGCCACGTTCGATATAATAAGCTACAACATCGACAATTACACAAACAGCAACTACCGTACCGAAGGCGACATGGTTGTGGGTAAATTTACAATAATTACCGTATCCGGCTTCCGCGACTTCCGCGAGGCGCTGGGATATTACACCGCTTTCTCTGCCGAAAAGAGCATAAGAAATCCTGAAGGGAACAAAATACACACATTCCTCATAAGCCGCGCAAACCTCAACATACTTAAAAGTGACGGTAATATTGGCAGCTACGACATTTTTTTCAGGGAAAACATACTGGAATGAAAAAAATAAGAATCCTGTGGACCGACGATGAGGTTGAAGTCCTTAAACCGCACATAATGTTCCTTGAAGAGAAAGGATATGAAATAGATACCTGCTCTAATGGCAACGACACTCTCGACCTTGTAAGGCAAAACCGGTACGACATCATTTTCCTCGACGAACACATGCCCGGCCTCAGTGGTATCGAAACCCTACGCCAGATAAGGGCTGTCAGCACAGCTATTCCGGTTGTTATGATTACCAAAAGCGAAGAAGAAGAGATAATGGAAGCAGCAATAGGCCTCGAAGTAACCGACTACCTGATTAAACCCATTAAACCCGGCCAGGCGCTGCCTGTTATAAAGAAAATAATTGACCGCAAACGCCTCATAACCGGACAAAACACCACCGATTACCGGCACGACTTCAACCGCATATCGGAAATGATAGCTTCCGCCTCATCGTTTACCGACTGGACGGAAATTTACCGGCGGACAGTATTCTGGGAACTCGAACTTGAGAAATCGGCCGACCCTACGATGATCGAAATCCTCAAACATCAGGAACACGAAGCAGAAAATCTTTTTTCAAAATTCATTATAAACAACTATCACGGGTGGCTGCAACCCGAAAATACCGCTAAACCCATCCTGTCACCCGAACTTCTGCCTGCGAAAGTTTTCCCGCACCTGAAACAGGGTGTACCGGTATTCTTTTTACTTATTGACAATATGCGGCTCGACCAGTGGAGAGCAATTTCCGCCGAACTTGCCGGGCTTTACAGGACTGTTGAAGAAGACATATACTTCAGCATACTGCCCACGGCCACACAATTTTGCCGCAACACCATATTTGCCGGCCTGATGCCTTCTGCCATAGCCGAAACAATGCCCTGCTACTGGGTTGATGAAGAAGAAGAACATGGTAAAAACAATTTTGAAGAAAAAATGTTAGAACAGCACCTGCTGCGCAGGAAAATCGACATCAGATGGACATATAATAAAATACACAACAGTCAGGAAGGCAAAAAGGTGAATGAAAAACTGCCGGTACTGCTCAAAAACGACCTCAACATAATGGTTTTTAACTTTGTCGATATGCTTTCACACGCACGTACCGAATCGGGTGTCATACGCGACCTTGCCACCGACGAACCCGCATATCGCAGCCTCACACGCTCGTGGTTTCTGCACTCGCCACTGTTTGAATTGCTCAGAATACTTGCCTCTCGACAGGTAAAAATCATCTTCAGCTCCGACCATGGAACAGTCAGAGTCCAAACTCCGGTGAAAATAATCGGCGACAGAAAAACAACCATGAATCTCCGCTACAAAACCGGCAAAAACCTCAACTACGACCCCCGGAAAGTATTTGAACTCCGCGAACCGCATATGGCAATGCTGCCTAAACCGAACATCAGCTCACGGTATATCTTTGCCATAAATAAAGACTACTTCGTTTACCACAACAACTTCAACCACTACGCCACATACTACCGCGACACCTTCCAGCACGGCGGCGTATCGATGCAGGAAATGATGATACCCGTAGCGTGCCTGCAACCCATATAGCCCATGACAATAACAATAGACAACAAACAACAGCTCTCCGCAGCTTCGCGGCAGCTCCTTGAAGCCGCAGCCCACCGCCGCATATTTGCCTTCTATGGTGCAATGGGCTCGGGCAAAACCACAATAATAAAATCGCTCTGCCGCGCCCTTGGCACCAACGACGCTGCAACAAGCCCCACTTTCACCATAGTAAACGAATACAAAACAGCAGCCGGCGAGCCAGTCTATCATTTCGATTTCTATCGCATAAGGCAGATAGAAGAAGTTTTCGACATCGGCCTCGAAGAATACTTCGCCGGCAACTCGTACTGTTTCCTCGAATGGCCCGAACTGGCCGAAGATGC
>JAITVX010000118.1 GCA_031285575.1 Bacteroidales bacterium | reverse complement strand
AGCCGTTGCATTTGTTGCATCGTGCAAAAAAGAGAAGGAAGAGACTGTTAATGCGCAGGTGGAAACCCTCGACGCAACCGACATTAACGTTACCACGGCAACAGCGTGGGGACGCATTACCGAACAGGGAACCGCAGGAATAATGGAGTACGGTATTGAACATGCCGGACAAATGATACCACACACCGTTACCGGCGACGGCTCGTTCGGTGTGCGGCTTGATAACCTGCGGGGAGGTCGGTCATATACATACCGTGCATACGCTGTTGAAAACAGCGGCACTACCAGATATGGCGCCGAGAAAACGTTCAGCACCCTTACGCCGGTCGATTCCTGGGTATCGTTTTCCGACGTTACCGACAACTCGGCAACCGTTAACTTCAGCAACACCGACCAGCTGAGCGACTGGGGGTTTTACTGGAAGGAAGGCTCGGCGGCCACAACATCCGACACTAAGGTGGAAGCCGGCGGCAGGCAGGCCGTAACCCTCGACGGACTGAAACCATATACACGATACTACATACTGGCGTATGCCACCGGCAAAAACGGCCTCGAAGCATCCAGTACTAACAGTTTCACAACCGGATACGCCCTGCCGCAGCTCACCAAACCTGCCGTTTCAGGCATTACCACATCGGCCGCCACCGTAACCTTTGAAATAGCATCTATCGGCGGCAGCTCCATTGACTGGTGCGGCATACAGTACTCTACCGACCGGCAGAACTGGACAAAACAGTGGGTAAACACCACAAACCCCATTGCACACAACCTTACCGGCCTGAAGCCCGCAACCACATACTACGTGCAGGCCTGGGCACGCAACACCGATATCAGCACCGATGCATACAGCGAAACCGCAGAGTTTACCACACAGGGCTCTGTGCCGGCGCTGGCGAAGCCGGCGGTAGCGCCACAGACGTCATACAGGGTGAACATGACAGGCGGCAGTGTAACCAACGCCGGCCAGCTCGACATTACCGAATACGGCTTCTGCTGGAGCGCCACACCCGGAGCCGCGGCAGAGGGCGGCAACTTTGTAAAGATAACCGGCAGTATGGATAATTTCACTTACCTTAGTTACGACCTTATGGCCGGAACCAGATACTATGTACGTGCCTATGCTAAAAACGCCGCCGGCACAGGATACAGCGAAGAAGTTGCGGTAACAACGCCTGACGTGGAATATGACGAAGTAGATGACTGGTATATTGTGGGGAAAAAATACAAGACCGTTGAGATTGGAGACCAGACGTGGATGGCTGAAGACCTTGTTGGCACAGATGGTGTAACAACAAAATTTGGTTTAACAACAATAATAAACAATGGCACATCCATGTGTCCTACCGGCTGGCACATACCCGGTGTAGAGGAATGGGATGAACTAATTGCTGAAGCTGGTGGCAGTGGAAATGCCTATTACGGTGGTAATAATGCAGCACCCAAAGTTCTTCGTATTAAAGAGGAAGGATATGAACAGGGACTAAACTCATCAGGCATGTCAGTTGCTGCAAGATGGAAAGATACTGAATCAACTATTGCCAACTATTGGACATCAACACAGGTTATAAGTACAAATGAAAATTTTGGTCGCAGAATAGTACAATTCTATAACAATGGTACTTATACCTCTTCAAGTGAGGATTATGTTTCTACAAGTAGCATGACATTTACTAACGATTCTTGGACTATTTATCCTGTCAGGTGTATAAAAGATTAAATTAATAACTGATGTTACGCGGTATGAGATTTGTTCCGTTAGTGAAATTCGATTTCCCAGGTAGGAAATTCGATTTCCCAAGTAGGAAATTCAGTTTCCCTTATAGGAAAACGCTCCATTTTCCGCAACAATTCAGCGCAGGTTGTGTTATCGCGCTTGCCGTTTTGCCAAGTCACTATGAGCCCGCTCTTGAGGTTGATGGCATACCATGTCCAACGTCTATTGTTCTTATTCCCCACGTAACTCCAACACTCGTCCATCTCCACTGAATAGCTTATGTGAACGTCGAGTTCTTGAAGCATTCCGGTTTCTGTTTGGTCCAATAAATAGGGATTAATTTCGTCCAGCGTTTTTTTTAATCTCGTTGATAACCGTACCGGAACTAATTCCCAATACTCTCGCCGTATCGCGTATGCCGCTGCCGTTGGTCATCATTTCAATCACTTTTACCTTGATATCGGGTAAACGTCCTTTATTGGTGAAACTTCGTTGGAAGTGCTTTTTACAACCCTTACAAAATCAGCGTTGCGTGCCGTTAGGACTATGGCCGTTCTTCCTTAAATCTTCACAACTACAAAAGGAACAGCAAATTATTTCTACATGCCTCATAACAGAATCAATCTATGGGGCATTAGATAATATAATTCAGCTATTTTGTAACACTACCAAATAATTTAAGAGATGAAAATATTTGGTATGATCAGCCGTAATAACCACTTCGAGGGCTTTTGTACAAGTGAGTTTATTGATGCGGGAAAGGAGGTCAACTTCCTCTAACAGTATTAAAGACGTTTGTAGTGCTCGCAATACCTGTGTGCACAGGAACGCAAAGATTCGGGAAACACCTAACCTTGGGGAAAAGCGGGGATTCTTCCTCTTTTACATCCCACCTTACTCCCCTCATTTGAACATTGCCGAGACTCTTTGGCGAATAATGAAAGAAAAATGGCTCAGACCGCAGGACTACAAATGCACTGACACGATCTTCTATGATACAAACAGGGAGTTGGCAGAAACCGGGATAAGAATAGAGAATAAACTATGCACATAATGATGCCTAATTATGAAAAGTTACTTATCATTGCTATGCTCCATTGTAAAACACATCTTTTTAACTTACTTTTACAGCCCTAAAAAATATGATTATGGCACAGGAAGATAATTTTAAGAAATTCGTATCTCATTGTAAAGAATATGGTTACATTTTTCCGTCGAGTGAAATTTACGACGGATTAAGCGCTGTTTACGACTACGGACAGTATGGCGTGGAACTTAAAAACAATATAAAAAAATATTGGTGGGACAGCATGGTTTTGCTCAACAGCAATATTGTAGGTATTGATGCGGCTATTTTTATGCACCCCACAACGTGGAAAGCTTCGGGGCATGTTGATGCGTTTAACGACCCGCTTATTGACAATAAGGATTCGAAGAAACGATATCGTGCCGATGTTCTTATTGAAGAACATATTGCAAAGATTGAAGAAAAGATTAACAGGGAAATTGAAAAAGCAAAAGCAAGGTTTGGTGCAACATTCGATGAGAAAAAATTCCGCGAAACTAACCAGCGAATATTGGATTGTCAGTTAAAAATTGACGATGTAAATGGCAAATTTGCAGAAGCCCTGAATAACTCGGATCTTCAGGCAATACGCCAGATAATTGTTGATAATGAAATAGTATGTCCAATTTCCGGCACGCGCAACTGGACAGATGTGCGGCAATTCAACCTCATGTTTTCAACCGAAATGGGTTCTACTTCCGAAGGAGCAAGCAAGGTATATCTTCGCCCCGAAACGGCACAGGGTATTTTTGTCAACTTCCTGAATGTTCAGAAAACAGGAAGAATGAAACTGCCGTTTGGAATTGCCCAAATTGGTAAAGCATTCAGGAATGAGATAGTTGCAAGGCAGTTTATTTTCAGGATGCGTGAATTTGAACAGATGGAAATGCAGTTTTTTGTTCGGCCCGGAACCGAACTCGACTGGTTTCGCGAATGGAAACATAAACGAATGAAATGGCATCAGTCGCTTGGTTTTGGATCTGATAATTACAGGTTTCACGACCATGTCAAACTTGCCCATTACGCAAATGCCGCAACCGATATAGAATACAAATTTCCGTTCGGCTTCAAGGAAGTTGAAGGAATTCATTCAAGAACAGACTACGACCTCAAGCAGCATCAGGAATACAGCGGAAAAAAGATGCAGTATTTCGACCCTGAAAAAGGTGAATCATACGTCCCATACGTAATTGAAACATCTATCGGTGTTGACAGGATGTTTTTGCAGGTAATCTCAGCATCGTACGCCGAAGAAGAAGTGAAAAAGGAAGACGGCACTTCCGATATGCGCACTGTATTAAGGTTGCCCGAATGTCTTGCCCCCGTTAAGCTTGCGGTTATGCCGCTTGTAAGAAAAGACGGATTACCTGAAATTGCCGAAAACATTATACGCGATTTAAGGTTCGATTTCAACTGCCAGTACGACGACAAGGACTCTATCGGTAAACGCTACCGCAGGCAAGACGCAATAGGTACACCATTTTGCATTACCATCGACCATCAAACGCTTGAAGACGACAGTGTAACCATAAGACGTCGCGATTCCATGATACAGGAAAGGGTTAAAACAGGGCAGCTAAAGGATATCATTTCCGAAAAGGTTTCCATCCGGAATCTTTTGAAAAGACTTTAACACAGACGTTTTGGGTTACTTTATCACAATAACGTACTCCTTTTTCCATGATTGCTATAGCCGTTCTTATGTGCGGAATCAGTGTATAATAATATACTGATTCCTATCCTTTACTTGCTATTTATTATAATTTATACAGGATTACCCACCCTGAACTGCTGGAGGCGTGCTTCGAGATCGCCGAACTGTTCTCTGAAGACGTGAGATACGCATGCGCGGAGGCTGTCGTCGCGGCTACTGCCTGTTATGTCTAACGTTATGGCGCTGACACCATGATACAGCAGTTTTTCGAGCAGTTCGCCACTTTTCATGCCAGGGTAGGCTATTGTAAAGTAAAAGCCATCGGCTACCGGCCTGTCGATATCGGTGTCGTATGCAATGGTGAAACCGTTGTTTATAAACGCCGCTTTCATTATGCCGGCTTTTTCACCGTATTCTCTTACGGTGGCCAGGAAGTTGTAATTGCCGTCATTTACTGCTTTCAGTATGGCGCAAAGGCCGTGCTGTGCAGAGTGCGGGGCGCCTGCCGACAGTCCGTAAAGGGCTCCGAATACAATGGCATGGCCGAATCTTCCGGCAGAATAATACTTGAGCAGGCCTGGATAATCGCGGTTATAGAGTTTGTCTGAAACGGCTATCATGCCAAGCCGCTGCCCGGCGTAGCTGAATGCCTTGGAGCTCGATATGAGAAGAACATAATTGTTGGTAAACTTGCCTGCCGTGGGTTGGTATGGCGGATGGCCAGGCTGAGAATAGTCTGTTCTGAAATCCATTGCAAAGTATGCAAGGTCTTCAATAACTACTGTGTCATATTTTGTGCACACTTCGCCGATTGTTGACAGTTCTTTCTCCGTAAGGCACATCCATGTAGGATTATTCGGATTGGAATATATTACAGACGATACTTTGCCTGTGGATAGAACCGATTCGAGTTTGTTTTTAAGTTTTTCGCCTCTGTAATTGAACAGATCGAAAGAGTAACAGTCGTGCCCCAGCATCTGTATCTGCATTTTTTGAACGGGGAACCCCGGGTCGATAAACAGCGTGCCAGACCTTCCGGGAGTGCACTGGTTGGCTACAAGGAAGGCCGCCATTGAGCCCATTGTGGAACCGACGGTGGGAATGCAGCCTTGGGGGTTTATGTCGAGGTCTAAAAAAAGTTTTATGAACTTCGAGGTTTCTGTTTTCAGTGCCGGCAAACCTTCTATGTCGGGATACACCGAGGCTACTCCGGCACCAAGAGCTTTAATTTCGGCTTCCACTCCCGTGGAAACAGCCGGTAAACCGGGAACACCCATCTCCATCCGTACATACCGGCAACCAGTGGCGCTTTCCAGATCGTTGACGAGTTTCACCAGTTCGCGTATCGACGCTGTTGAAACAGATTTTATTCCGCTACGGTCAATTGTTCTTTTTACTGTTTGCCTGTCGGGCAGTATGTTTTTGCTCATTATTTTAATTGTTTGTCGATATGTATTATTTGTGCGAATCGACGGTTGAATACTCGATATTAATCGATGCCGCAAATGTATAAAACAGTTATGATTTATAAACTATGAGTTACGAATTATTTCAAAACGATAATCCTGTGCCACGCCGTCATTGAAATGTTGCTTTTGTCACATCTTTTGGTCGGTAAATATCAAAATCATTAACTTTTTTCGTCAGATAGAAATTTTTCGCACGTTAATGACTGAAGCGCC
>JAITVX010000097.1 GCA_031285575.1 Bacteroidales bacterium | reverse complement strand
TTTTATATATTTGGGAAAATTATTTATTAACTAAAATTCGGAGTTATGTCACACGAAAAAGCAAAAGAACAGACGAAGGTTAAGAAAGAACCCACAAAAACCTTGAAAGAAAAACGCGCTGCCAAGAAGGCAAAAAAAGAATCGAAGAACAAGTAGAAACACGTACAGGTATGGGTAAAATAAAAAGCCGGCAGACATTCTACCGGCTTTAATTTTTATAAATAAACTTTAAGCTAATTTTACATTAACTGCATTTATTCCTTTCTTGCCTTCGGCAAGTTCGAAAGTTACCTGGTCGTTTTCCTTGATTTTGTCAACCAGACCCGACGCATGTACAAAATACTCAGCATTTGAATTGGCGTCCTTAATAAAACCGAATCCTTTCGATACGTTGAAAAACTTAACTGTTCCTTTGTTCATTTTATTATGTTTTAAAAAAAATTACAGAACAAAAGTAATAATATTTTTGAAACAACCGTAATATTAATAAAATTAGTGCTGTTGCCTGCACACTACTGTTTTTATTACGGGCTATTCTTCCACTTCTATAGTGTTTATCTTCAGCAGTTCTATTTCGAAAACGAGTACACTGTTCGGTTTAATGGTGCTCATGCCTCGTTCGCCGTATGCAAGTTCCGAGGGTATGTAAACTTCCCACAGCGAGCCTTCATTCATTAGCATCAGTGCTTCTGAAAAGCCGGGTACAACGCCGGCAAGCGAAAGAGATACCGGCTCGCCGCGTTCGCGGCTGCTGTCGAACACGGTGCCATCGATAAGGGTGCCGTGGTACATTACGTCAACCTGATCGTCGGGTTGTGGTTTTGTACCGGTTCCATCACGGATAACCCTGTACTGCAGTCCGCTCGGAAGTGTTACTACGCCATCCTTCCTGCCGTTGGCTTCAAGGAAATCTGCGCCTTCCTTCAGGTTTTTCTCACCGGCTTCTGTTTGCTTACTGGTGAAATAGCTGTTCATGAAGTCGTTTATTTGAAGGTTGTCGAGTTGTGTGGGCTTTTTGCCGGCGGCTTCTTTCAGTCCTTTAATAAGGATATCGACGTCGAAGGTAACTCCTACCTGGGTGCCGCTTTCGGCAAGCTGTTTGCCAAAAAGGTATCCGAGGTAGAAGCTGGCCGAGTCGGCATCGGTTTTCAGTTTCGTTTTCTGTGCATTGATGTGCGGCGTGCATGCAAGTGTAAGAATGGCCGCAGCAACAAGTGTTTTTGTGAAGTTCATAATTATTCTATTGTTTCAATATTGAAAGGGGTTATTTGATATACAAAATAGTTGAGCCAGTTAACAAACAGCAGGTTGGCGTGCGACCGCCATGTTACCGACGGTGCATTGTCGGGATTGTTGTCAACATAATAGTTTGCTGGGATATCGACAGGGAGGTTACGGCTTTTGTCTCTGCGGAACTCCATGTCGAGCGTACCTGGCGAATATTCGGCATGGCCTGTGAAGAAAAATTCGCGTCCGTCTTTCGACGCAACGATGTTGATGCCCGATATGTCGGATTCCGACAGTATTCTGAGGTTTTCAACTCTGGCAATGTCGCTTTTCCGTATTTCCGTATGCCGGCTGTGGGGTGTAAAGAAAAAGTCGTCGAATCCGCGGAACAGCGGATGCCTGGGGTCGCACACCGACTGGCGGAAAACGCCGAACATTTTTTTGTCGAGGCGGTATTTCGGCACGTTATAGTAGTGATACAGGGCTGCCTGGGCTCCCCAGCATATAAATATCGACGAGGTGGCGTTTATGCGTGCCCAGTCGAAGATGCCGGTGAGTTCTTCCCAGTACGAAACCTCTTCAAAGTCTATCTGTTCCACCGGTGCGCCGGTTATAATGAGCCCGTCGTATTTCTGGTTCCTGATTTGCCTGAAGTCTCTGTAAAATGCCTGCATGTGTTCGGCCGATGTGTTCTTTGTTACGTGGGTGGAGAGCTTTATGAGGTCGAGTTCTATCTGCAGCGGCGAGTTCGACAGCAGCCGGATGATGTCTGTTTCGGTCGATATTTTGAGCGGCATCAGGTTAAGTATGGCAATTTTTAAAGGCCTTATGTCCTGATGAACAGCGCGTGTTTCGTCTATCACAAAAATGTTTTCCTCCTGAAGTATTTCTATTGCCGGGAGTTTGTCGGGAATATTGAGAGGCATGTTGCGGATGTTTTACTTTTAATTTGCTGCGTCAAATTCCTTTTGCGCTTTTTCTGTTATTATTTTTCTTTTATCCAGTGTTTTTTCAAACAGTTCGTTTATTATTTCCGGCATTTTTGTTTCAATCACTTTTGTGCCTTCTTCCGTTATGCCTCCTTTTGTTGCTACTCTGGTTACTATCTGGTCGAACGTCATTTCTTTTTCCAGGAACAGTTTTCCGGTTCCGTATATTGTCTGTGCAATCATTTTTATTATGCTTTCCGGGGTCATTGTTGTGTGCCGTTTGGCTTCGTCGGTTATAACCTTGAATATTGCTCCTATGAAACCGGGCATGCAGGCGGTAAGTTCCGAGCCCATGCCTATTTCGCTTTCTGGTATTTCAACTACTGTTCCGAACTGTTCCAGAAGTGTTTTCAGTTCGTCGGTATCTTCGGTTTTCACATGGCTGTTGCAGCACATGAGTGTAACCGAACAGTTCACTTCGCCGGTTATGCCGGGAATTATTTTTGTTATCTTTCTGCCGGGGCATTTCTGCTCCATCTGGCTTATCAGTATGCCGTAGTTCAGTGCAACAATGTGGCAGTTACTGCTCATTTCTTCAAAAATTTCCGACAGTACTGTTTTTATATCCAGCGGCTTTACGCAGATGAAAAGAATATCGACATTTTTTGCAACGTCGCTGTTTTTCCTGCAGATGTTCAGTTCGGGATAGCTGCCATGCAGGTTTTTTACCTGGTCGTAATATATATCCGACAAAAAAATGCCGGATTCGTGCATTGTTTCAATGATTTTTGAAAAAATCATCTTACCCATGCTTCCATATCCAATAATTCCTATCTTCTTTTTCATATTAATCTTTATAAACCGAGGCTGGTTGTTTAACGGAACAAAAGTAGGGTTTTTATCGACAACTGCAAACCGGGCAGTTGTCCTCTGTGAAGGATGTTACGCAGATTGAATATTTAATTTTCAACGTTAATTGAAAAACAGGCTTATTTTATACTTTTGCAGTTCCCGCAATGTTGAAGGTTCAATGCTTTATTCGGATAGCTGATGAAAAAAACAATTTTTACGTTAATGGTGCTAACTCTTTTCTGTGCAAAAATTCAATCGCAGGATTTTTTCTGGAAAGCCGGTGTTTATTCGTTTTTCGATAATGTGGAGTTTAGCGGGTCTGAATATAAAATGTCGCAGACAATGTCGGGAATACAGGCCGTGCCGGAGGTTGGAATAAAATTCGATACCGTTCACCTGATAAGCGCAGGTGGCAACGCGCTTCATGAATTTGGCGGCATGGCGGCTGTCGAAAGGTTTTATCCGGTAATATACTATGAGTTCGACCGGAAGCCATACCGGTTTTTAATGGGGGCTTTTCCGCGCAGTATGGCGCTCGATAAATATCCGCGGGTGTTTTTTCAGGATTCGGTGTCGTACTTCAGGCCCAACATGAACGGCGTTTTCTGGGAAATTTCAGGCAGGAAAGGATATGTAAATCTTTGGCTCGACTGGACGGGGCAGCGGTCGCCGACGGAACGTGAAGCGTTTTTTGCAGGTGTGTCGGGGCGATATGGCGCGGGGATATTCTACCTTCAGCATTTCGACTACATGTTTCACTATGCAAAAGATTTCGACCCGATTGTTGACAGGGGGATTCACGACAACATGCTGACGCTGACGTCGGCAGGGATAGACCTTTCGGGGCTGACGTTTCTCGACAGGCTGGATATAAACGCAGGGTGGCTTGCCGGCGTGGAACGTGCCAGGGCTGAAAATTCGGGATGGCTTGTAAACAGTGGTTTTTTCATGGAAACGCGGCTTGCATACAAACGTGTAGGGGTTTTTAATTCGCTGTATGCGGGCGATGCGCAGATGAAATTCTATGCCGACCATGGAAACGGGCTCTACTGGGGCGACCCGGCTTACAGGGCCGGTAACTATAACCGGACCGATTTGTGTGTTGACTTCATAAACAGCGGCAGGGTAAGGCTGAACCTTACTTATTCTCTGCATTTTGCCGAAGGAAACGTATATCATGAACAGTTGTTGAAGGCGCAGATAATGTTGAATAATATAAAATAAGCGGTGTATGGTAATCTCTGCCTTTTTTCTGAAGTTTATAAAGTTCTGTATTGTTGGTGCATCGGGAATGCTTGTTGACTTTGGCGTTACATACATATTAAAGGAGCGGCACAGGGTAAACAGGTATGTTGCAAATGCAGCCGGCTTTATGCTGGCGGCAAGTTCCAATTTCGTGTTAAACCGCATGTGGACTTTCCAAAGCACCGACCCGCACTTTGCAGCGCAGTATTTTCACTTTATTGTCATATCGGTAATAGGCCTTGCAATTAACAGCCTTGTTATTTTTACAGTGCACGGCCGCCTGAAGAAGAACTTTTATGTATCGAAACTGCTGGCAATAGCTGTTGTTACGCTCTGGAACTTTGGCATGAACTCTCTTGTTACGTTTGGGGCATGATTTTTTGTCTGCCGCAGCAGACAAAAATCTAAATACGCTCTGCTGCATTGCAGCAAACAGGAATTTGGCCGTTTTGTGCTCTGCTGCATTGCAGCAAACAGAAATCTGGCCATTTTGTGCTCTGCTGCGTTGCAGCAAACAGGAATCTGGCCATTTTGTGCTCTGCTGCATTGCAGCAAACAGGAATCTGGCCATTTTGTGGTTTGCTGCAATGCAGCAAACAGGAATCTGACCGTTTTGGTGTTTGCTGCATTGCAGCAGAGGATAATTTTTTCCCGCTCTGCTGCGCGGGAGCAGAGACTGTCACAGGCCA
>JAITVX010000049.1 GCA_031285575.1 Bacteroidales bacterium | reverse complement strand
GTGATTTTCAGTACGCTGTTGCGTATTTCAAAGTTACCCTTTTCGGTGTATGCCTGCAGGTCAGACGCAACGGAGTAGCGGTCGTGAAGAAGTTTTTCGCCCCAGTAGTAGTTGGCTATCCATTTGGATGTGTCGAGTTTGTCGCCGTCAAATTCATCGCTGAATGTCAGTTCCCGGCTTTTAAGAGCGTCGAATCTGTTCAGGTCTTTTGTTTTAAAGTACCATATTATGTCTTCATCTTTTTTCAGCCTGCCGTATTCCTGAAGTTCTCTGAACATTTCGGTTTTTTCAAATCTCTTTTTGTCGAGCAGGTAGTTTTTGCGCTCTTTAAACTGTTCGGAGGCGGTGTATTCTTTAAGTTCGTTATACTTTTGCAGGCGCTGCGAGTCGTTAATGTTTTTATAGTTGGCAAATTCCTTAGAGGCTTTGAATTTGTAGAATCCGGCAATATCCGGACTTGCTTTCAGTTTGTCGTATTCCTGCAGCTTTTGATATTCGCCGGTTTCCTGAAACTTCGCACGTTTCATTTTTTTCTTTTCCTTAAATTCATCCGACTGGACGGTTTTCTGAAGCTCTTCGTATTCTCTTATTTTATCCGAACCATACAGTTCATAGTACTTCTTCAGCCCGCTTTCCGAAACGGTTTTAAAGTATAGCAGAATATCTTTGGCTTTTTGCAGTTTCAGGTATTCTTTTTCCCTGCCGGCTTCGTCGGAGTTTTTGTAGCTCAGCGATTCTATTTCTTTTTTTTTCTGAGCAAATCCGGCGGAGTTGACTTTTTCATCAAGTTCATTGTATTTAACCAGCTTATCCGAGGCTGCAATTGCTTTCAGTCTTTCAAAATCGGTTGTCAGCGCCTTTTCGGCCTGTTCGATTTTAGCTGTTGAAGGTATTAACCCTAATAAAAGTTTGAGGCTTGCCATTTCACAAAATGTTTTGTTTATAAACAACGGATAAAGATAAATATTCTTTTATAAATACGACATTTTATAATTTATGATTGTGAAAAAAACATAACGAATGTCAAAAATATTATATTTTGATGCATTGATTCCGCAGTTTTCTACTAATTTTAAGCGCTTATGAAAAAGAAAAAAATACAGCCTCCGTTTCTCAAGCCCGGCGATAAGGTGGGAATTGTATCGCCATCGTGGCATATTGACAGGGTGAAATTATCTGAAGCCATTCCTTTCCTGGAAAACTGGGGGATTAAAGTGGTAACAGGGAAAAATGCAGCCAGACAGTCGGGGCTATTTGCAGGAAGCGACATGGAACGGCTGCATGATATTCAAACAATGACGGATGACCCGGATATAAAAGCGGTTATCTTTTCGCGGGGAGGCTACGGGCTATCGCGTATTATTGATAAAATCAATTTTTCGCCACTTAAACGGCATCCTAAGCTGTATGTTGGCTTCAGTGATATTACGTGTATCCTCAACTGGCTTAATGAAGTGTGTGGAATTACATCGGTTCATGCCGAGATGCCTGTAAATTATCGTAATGCTGATAAAACGCCTGAAACGTTTGAAACGTTGAGACAGGCTCTTTTCGGAGAACTTGAAACAATAACCTGGCGCGGTAAGGTTTTCAGGCCGGGCAAGGCGGCGGGCGATATTACCGGTGGAAATCTTTCGCTTGTTTACAGCCTGCTGGGAACTCCGGGAGCGCCTGAAGTATCGGGCCGGATTCTGTTTCTGGAAGATGTAGGCGAGTATATATACCATATTGACCGGATGATGATGTCGCTGCGGCTTGCCGGAAAACTGAAAGGATTATCGGCGCTTGTAATTGGAGGCATGACAGACATGAATGAAACCCGAACGCCTTTCGGGAAAAGCATGGAGGATATTGTTATGGATGCGGTTAGCGAATATGGTTATCCGGTTGTTTTTAACTTTCCCGCCGGGCACATTAACGACAACCGCGCCTTTTATTTCGGACGCAACGCAGAACTGAACTGCACCGGCACATCAAACCGGTTGAAATTTATCGACCTTTAAACAACCAGCGAATACAGCCTCTCAATCTCTGCCGGCCAAAGCGATTCGTCGGGCGTTTCAAGAATAAGAGGCATGTCGTCAAACCTGGGGTCGTTCATTATCTGTGCAAAAACGTCTTCGCCAAGTTCGCCCAGGCCAATGTTGTCGTGCCTGTCAACCCGCGTACCGAGCTGCTTCTTTGAATCGTTAAGGTGCATCCCCTTCAGGTACTCAAACCCTATATCGGCGCCGAACTTCCCGAATGTGTCGCGGAACCCATGCGCTGTGCCGATATCATATCCGGAAGTAAAAGCATGGCATGTGTCGATGCAGACGCCCACGCGCGACTTGTCTTCAACGCCGTCAATTATGGCTCGCAACTGTTCAAAGGTATGCCCGAGGTTTGTTCCCTGCCCGGCGGTGTTTTCAATAACGGCAATTACACCTTTTGTTCTGCCGAGGGCAATGTTTATCGATTCGGCAATCAGTTTAAGGCACTCGTCGGTTCCCATTGCATTCAGGTGGCTGCCGGGATGAAAGTTGAGCCTGTCGAGGCCAAGCATTTCGCATCGCTGCATTTCGTCGATGAACGATGTTCGCGACTTCTCGAGCTGCTCCTTTTCATGATGCCCGAGGTTTATCAGATAGCTGTCGTGAGGCAGGATCTGAAACGGCCTGTAGTTAAACTTTTCGCAGTTCTTCCTGAACTGCGTTATGCTTTTCTGCGAAAGAGGATTTGCAAACCATTGCCGCTGGTTTTTTGTAAAAAAAGCAAACGCCCTGGCTCCTATTGCATTTGCATTTACCGGTGAGTTTTCAACGCCTCCCTGTGCGCTTACGTGCGCTCCTGCATATTTCATTTTCAATTGTAATTAGTTTGCCACGAAGTAAATCATTTAATCGTTGCCGGGCAAATGTCGGGTAAAGATAACAACCGGGAAACAATGATTAGACTTCTTCAGGAAATGGAACTTCCATACCCTGTTCGTCATTGCGAACGCGAGGTACGAAGCGGGAAGCAATCCAGAAAAGACATACCGCTGGATTGCTTCGTCGTTCCTCCTCGCAATGACGAACTCTCTTTTCCGTCATTGCGAACGCAGTGAAGCAATCCAGAAAAAGCGTACCGCATGGATTGCTTCGCCGTTCGGCCTCGCAATGACGAGGCCGAATACTGCGTTTGAAATAACATACTGCATATTTTCCGAAAAAATCTATCGTCGTTTTCACAAGTCAAGTATCTGTTTGCCGTGCTGCGAGGTGTTAACTTTTGAAATAATTTTATCGATAATGCCGTTTTCGTCGATAATAAAGGTTGTTCGCAATACGCCCATGTATTTTCGTCCGTACATCTGTTTTTCGCCCCACACGCCATAGTCGGTCAATATTTTTTTCGATTCGTCGGCTATAATTGAAAACGGCAGCTCATGTTTACCGGCAAATTTTTTGTGCGATTTCAAGCTGTCGGGGCTTACACCGATAATAACATAGCCCTTTGCCATAAGCAGCCCATAGCTGTCTCTCAGGCTGCATGCTTCGGCAGTGCAGCCCGCTGTACTGTCTTTAGGGTAAAAGTATAGAGCTATCTTTTTTCCCCTAAAATCGGTCAGTTTCAGCATGGCGTCAAACTGGTCGATGCCTTCAAAATAAGGGGCGGGCAAACCTTCTGCGGGTTGTTGTGTCATTATTTAATTTTGTTATTATGCGTAAATTTACGAAGTTTGAACGGTAATATAATTAATAAACTTGTCAACACGTTTTTTGTTGTTTCACGTCTTTAACTTGAAGATTTTTATTATGAAATGTTTTTTAATAGCTCATATTGCGAAACCGGTTATACGTTACAGATTCCCTGCAATAGCTCTGTTATGTCTGTTTTGCACCGGTTTCAGCCACAATGCCGCCGGGCAGAGGGCAACCCGCCAGTCGGCAATGGAAATGTTCAGCCGTGGCGACTATGCAAAAGCCTACAGCGAGTTTAGCGAGCTGCTTGGCGTATATTCAAAAGATCCGCTGTATAAATATTATGCGTCGGTTTGCCTCATAAAACTTGAGCGCGACCCTGTGCAGGCCGAAGCGCTGATAAAACAGGCTGTTGAAAACAATTCGGCGGCAAGGCCGCTACCGGCCGACGCAACGTTTTACCATGCGCGGGCGCTGCAGATGAACGGTTCATTCAGCGAAGCCGCAGAACTGTACGGCAGATTTGCCGCCAGGGCGGGACGCAAAACGGCAAGGGAGTATGACGTTCAGGGATATGTTCAGCAGTGTGCAAAGGGCGAAGGAGCTGTTGCCGCAACAAAAACAATGGCGCAGGTTGCTGCCGAACCCGGCAAACCGGTTGGCCCTGCAGGGGAACAGCCCTTCGCAAAACCTGCAACAGAGGCTGCGCCCACGCCGCTTGACGACGACTATTCCGGCATGCTCGACAGAGCCCTCGCTCTCCAGTTCTCGGCCGATTCGCTGAAGCAGACCGGAAACGAAAAGGCTGCCGCACCATACCAGGAGTCGGCCGACGAAATGTTTGCAGCCGCCCACGAGGCAATAGCTGCAGGCGCGGACGATATGGAAACACCGGTTGCGCCACCGGCCGGCAACCATGCCGAACCGGAAGAAGCCGCCGTTAGGGTTGCGCCCGAAACGCAGAACATTTACAGCTACTTTGAAATAACCGGCGCTCCGGCGGCCAACACCGACGAGAACGTGGAGGTTGATACCGAAGCGCCCGAAGGGTTGAACTACAGGATACAGGTGGCCGTGTTCCGCAACCCGGTATCTGCAGCGTTTTTTAAGGGAATAACACCCGTGTATGGCATCGGAAACGAGGGCTCGGAACTGAAAACATACTACGCCGGCATGTTTCGCCGCATGGCCGACGCCCGCAGTGCGCTGACAAGGGTGAAGAATCTGGGGTTTAAAGATTCGTTCATCGTATCCTTCTCGGGCAACAGCATTGTTTCGCCCGACAGGGCGGCGGCGCTCGAAAAAGAATGGGGAACGAAGCCCCTTGCCGAAATAGCCGGCAGTAATAGTCAGGCCGTTGCCGCAGCCGACACGCTTCCCCCCACGCTTGTATTCAGGGTTGAAACCATGAGGGTTGCGAAAGAGCCGAAGCCCGATGTTGTTGAATCGCTGCGTACACTTGCCGGCAGCCGCGGGCTGGATATCGTTGCCACCGACGATAAAAAAATCGCCTGCCTCATAGGCCGTTTCATCACCTTTGCCAGCGCCGCCGAATATGCCGACCTGCTGATACGCAACGGATATCGCGACTCCAGAGTAACAGCATGGCTCGGCAACAGGGAAGTGCCGCTTGAAACCGCAAAACAGCTTTTTGAAAGCATAGAATAGACACCTTCGGGAAAGCAGCACGCATTGAGTGCGGTTTGCGTAAAATATTTTTCCAAATTTCATGCATATTTAAATATTCAGTACCTTTGTTACCTGAATCAGCACCTGTTTTAACAGCTTTCACATACGTTGAAACCGTTGAAAGTGGCCTTGAAAACAGTTTCACAAAGTTGTGAAAGCATTAAAAAGGGATTAGGCTTCTTCGGAAAATAGAACTTCAATACTCTGTTCGTCATTGCGAACGCAGTGAAGCAATCCATGTGGTACTCATTTTCTGGATTGCTTCAGGCTCTGTCTTCGCAATGACGATGCTGAATACTGCGTTTGAAATAACATACTGCATATTTTCCGAAGAGGTCTTTGTAATGATTCTGCCATACTTATCAGGAAATTATGTTCCGTAATTGAAATAAATTAACTTACTTGGGTGCCTGATAAAATATGGGACATGACTGAAAGGGAAAAGATGCTTGCGGGCGAACTGTATGACTGCGGCGATGCCGAACTGATGGAGATGTGGCATGCCGGGAAAAACCTGATGCGGCAGTACAACGCGCTCGACTACCGCGATGCGGCCGGGAGGATGAAAATTCTCGACTCGCTGCTGGGCGCTCATGGCGGGTGTACGCAGATTACGGCGCCTTTTTATGTCGATTACGGGAGGTTTATTTTCCTGGGCAACAATTGCGAAATTAACATGAACTGCGTGTTTCTCGACTGCAACCGCATAACTGTTGGCGACAACGCGCTTATTGCCCCGGGCGTGCACATATATACGGTGTTTCATCCGGTGCGTGCCGGCGAGAGGATTTATGGCAGCGCTGCCGGCGGGTT
>JAITVX010000047.1 GCA_031285575.1 Bacteroidales bacterium | reverse complement strand
GTTCGCAATGACGGAAAAAAATGTTCGCAAATGGCGAACAAGTGTGTTTCGCAGTTGCAGTGGCTGAAAAACGGGTATCTTAAAGCATGTTTCCATGCATGCGAATAGCCGGCGGGCTGGTAATGCCGATGCAATATTCGCAGCTTGCCGTTAAATTTTCGGCAAAAACCGTGTGAAAAAAATCAGTATGCTTGTATTTATCGAATTTTTTTTATAAACTTGCTGTGTTAATTGTTGCGCAGGATGTTTTTACGGTGTCGAAAAGAGTTTTTTCTTCATCGGAAAAACGGCTTTCCTAACAGAAAAGAGTTCTTTCTTCACAGGAAAAACGGCATTCTTCAGAGAAAAGAGTTCTTTCTTCACCGGAAAAACGACTTTCCTGACAGAAAAGAGTTCTTTCTTCATCGGAAAAACGGCATTCCTGACAGAAAAGAGTTCTTTCTTCATAAGAAAAACGGCATTCTTCACAGGAAAGAGTTCTTTCGGCACGGGAAAAACGGCTTTCTGAAGCGAAAAAACATCTGGGCGGCAGTAACAGAGGTATTTCAGTATTAACTTAATATTTTTTAGACTATGGCAACAGACTGGCTGGCTTCAAGAGAATCTGAATTAATGAGGATGTGTGAAAGATGGAAGGAAGTGCTTGGCGCTGAAAAAAACATTGCGCTGTATGAATGGAAACAGCAGGAATGTACTGAGGTTGTGCAGAAAATTGATGGATTTGCAACAGCATTTTATCTGTATAGCAGCAACGATTCGTCGAAAAACAGCATTGCCAAAAAGAAGGCTAAGGATGATGTGCGCAGGGCAATGCGCAATTTTGCAAATACGTCTATACGTTTCAACAAGGCTGTTGACGATACGATGAAGCAGTTGCTTGGCATAAAGATTAAGGACAGCGTGCCTACGAATCATCCGCGTCCGTCGAGCCAGCCCGATACGCTGGTTGAAACTACGGCAAACAGGTTTGAACACAGGCTGAAGGCAATGAACCGCGAAGGAAGAGACATAAACAAGCCGCATGATGCCTACGGAGTGCGCTATGCATGGCAGGTTGGAGGCGAAAGTCCGGTTACGGGGGCCGACTTGCCAAAAGGGAAGTTCAGCCGCAAAACAACGCTTGTTGTTACATATACCGAGGCCGACAAGGGCAAGCAGGTGTGGTATGCATCGTGCTACGAGAACGCAAAGGGCGACGGCGGGCCGTGGTCGGCGCTGGTGCAGGCGTATATCTGGTGATGTTCAATGACTGATAAAGCATGTAAAGTAATTTCGTGGCCTGTAAGAGCCTTATTGCTGGCTGGAGTGTTGAGGCGTTTGTTTTTGCATTTATTCTGTAAAGAATATATAAGAAACAGTTTGTTGAAACGGAAAGGCGAATGCCTGAGGTGTGGCGCCTGCTGCAGGCTGTATATGAAAAGTTGTGTTTATTTGACCAGCGATGTTACCGGAAAATATTCATGCGACAGACATGCGTATTTCAGAATGCCAAATTGCAGAAATTTTCCGATAGACAATATTGACATACGGGAAAGAAATTATGTTTCAGACAAACCGTGCGGGTACTATTATTAAAAACGGTGGTTGTATTGTATTAAAGGATATTATTATTGTTGCAATAAGATTTTTTCAATATTATTATTTAGTTATGGATGGTTTTGAAGACAGATTAGACAATATAAGAGATTCAATTCTGAAGCATGTACCGGCAAAGTACATATATCTGTTTGGTTCTTATGCTTATGGAAAGCCTACCGAAAAGAGCGATATTGATATTTATATTGTAACTCCGGATGACGTTGATAACTTTTCTGAAATTTATGCAAAAATAATGGGTGATTTAGGCGATAAAAAAATATTTTTTATCGATTTATCGCTCAATGGAGAAAGTAATTTTAACATGCGGAAAACAAAGAACAGATTTGAGAAAACAATATTTCAAAAAGGAAAAATAATATATGAACATTGAAGATGTTGCTGAATGGATAAAGATAGCGGATGATGATTTCGATTCGGCACAGATATTGAATCAGGCTGTTCGTAAACACTATGAAATTATTTGTTATCACTGTGCACAAGCCGTAGAGAAATATCTAAAGGGATATTTGGAATACATAGATGTTATTCCGGAAAAGACACACAATTTAACATACCTTAACAGGATTTGTTTTGATAAAGACAATCGATTTATTGATATAAAAACCGAATGCGATTTTCTGAACAGATTCGCTAATGATATTCGTTATCCACACAGATATGAAACAAAAGAAGCAGATGCAGTTTTTTGTATTGATGCTGTAAAGAAAATCAGAAATTTTGAACCTGTCTGTAATTTAAGAAATATCGTTGAAGACAATAAAAATGATACTGTGGAATAGCACACGCTTTACATAACAGGTTCTGTGTTATATTTGCATGTTTTAATTAAAAATAGATATGAGCATATTATTAAATAAAGATTCGCGTGTAATTGTTCAGGGGTTTACCGGCTCGGAAGGGTCGTTTCATGCCGCTGCAATGATTGAATATGGCACAAACGTTGTTGGAGGCGTAACGCCGGGAAAGGGTAGGGGAGAGCACCTCGGAAAGCCTGTTTTCAACACCGTAAGCGATGCCGTGAAAGCAACGGGAGCAGATGTTTCGGTAATTTTTGTACCTCCCGCATTCGCCGCCGACGCAATTATGGAAGCCGCCTTCGCAGGAACAGGGCTTATAGTAGCAATTACCGAAGGAATACCTGTTGCCGACATGGTGAAGGTGAAAGCATACCTTAAAACAACGCAAAGCAGGCTTATTGGCCCCAACTGCCCCGGCATCATAACGCCCGGCGAGGCAAAAGCCGGCATAATGCCCGGATTCATACACCGTAAAGGCACGGTAGGCATAATTTCGCGCTCGGGCACGCTTACCTACGAGGCGGTTGACCAGATAACACAGGCCGGAATGGGGCAATCGACATGCGTTGGCATAGGCGGCGACCCGATAGTGGGCTCATCGACGCTCGACATGGTGAAACTGATGATGGCCGACTGCGAAACCCATGCAATAGTAATAATAGGCGAAATAGGCGGCTCGATGGAGACGGAAGCCGCCGAGTGGATACGTGAAAACGGCACAAAGCCGGTAATTGGCTTCATTGCCGGACAAACGGCGCCCGCCGGACGCAAAATGGGACACGCCGGAGCAATAGTGGGCGGAAAAAACGATACCGCAGCGGCAAAAATGGACATTATGAGGCAGTGCGGAATACACATAGCCGAATCGCCCGCCGACATAGGCAAAACAGTGAAAGAAGTAACGGCAGCGAAATAAAAAAAACACTACATTTGCATAATTTTATAAAAAACACTTACAGAAAATGAAACTACTTGAAGGAAAAACCGCCCTTATAACCGGAGCGGCACGCGGAATAGGCAAGGCAATAGCGCTGCGCTATGCACAGGAAGGCTGCAACATTGCATTTACCGACCTTGCATGCAACGAAGCCTCGCAGGCAACCGAAAAAGAGATAGCCGCATATGGCGTGAAAGTAAAAATGTATGCCTCGAATGCCGCAAACTACGAAGAAACGCAGAATGTTGTTGCCGAAATTGCAAAAGACTTCGGACGAATTGACATTCTTGTAAACAATGCCGGCATAACGAAAGACGGAGCTCTGAAACGCATGACCGAAGAGCAGTGGGACGCCGTGATAGCCGTAAACCTGAAGTCGGTATTCAACTTTACGAAGGCCGTGCAGCCCGTAATGTGGAAACAGGCGTCGGGAAGCATTATTAACATGAGCTCGGTTGTGGGCGTGTCGGGAAATGCCAACCAGGCCAACTATGGAGCGTCGAAAGCCGGCATTCTGGGCTTCACAAAATCGGTTGCAAAGGAATTTGGCGTGCGCGGAATAAGAAGCAACGCCGTTGCACCGGGTTTCATAATTACCGAGATGACAGGCGTGCTTCCCGACGACGTAAAGAAGGAATGGGAAGCCAAAATACCGCTTAAACGCGGCGGAACGCCTGAAGACGTAGCCAATACGTGCGTGTATCTGGGCAGCGACCTGTCGTCGTACGTAACCGGGCAGACAATAAACGTCTGCGGCGGCATGCTGATGTAATATGAACGACATAGTATTCTGGCTTATACTTGCAATTCCGGTTGCAGGATACGTTACCGAACGCATTCTCGACCGTTTGAATGCAAAAATGTGGTCGGTAAGGCTTCCCGGAAAGCTCGCCGGAGTGTGCAGCGAAGAAAACTACATGAAATCGCAGCTTTACGACCAGGCATCGAAGCGGCTTGCCGTATGGTCGTCGTCGTTCAACATGGCAGTTGTTCTGCTGATGATAATATGCGGCGGCTTTGCCTTTGCCGACAGTTTTGCACGCAGCATAAGCCAGAATAATATTGTATGCGCGCTGCTTTTTTTCGGAATAATAGGTTTTTTATCCGACATTATCAACATTCCTTTCAGCTACTACGACAATTTTGTTATTGAAAACCGCTTTGGCTTCAACCGCATGAACATAAAGACGTTTATTGCCGATATTTTCAAGTCGTGGCTTGTTGCCGTTATAATAGGAGCGCCTGTTCTTGGCTTTATTACGTGGCTTTACTACAAAACAGGCAGCCATTTCTGGCTGCTGGCGTGGGGCGCTGTTGTTGCGGTATCTGTTTTTATAAACCTGTTCTATTCCGAGCTTATTGTGCCGCTTTTTAACAGGCAGGAGCCGCTCGGCGAAGGCAGCTTGCGCAATAAGATTGAAAGTTTTGCAGCAAAAACCGGTTTTGAGCTGAAAAACATTTACGTAATAGACGGTTCTAAGCGCAGCTCGAAGGCCAACGCCTACTTTTCGGGGTTTGGCCCCAGGAAAAGGATAACGCTTTTCGATACTCTGCTGAAAGATTTGGAAGAAGACGAGATAGTAGCCGTTCTTGCGCACGAAACAGGGCATTACAGAAAGCGCCATGTGCTTCATTCGCTGCTCATGTCGGTAATAACTACCGGGGTGATGCTGTTTCTGCTGTCGGCTGTTATAGGCAGCCCCGCCCTGTACATGGCTCTTGGCTCGGCGCAGCCGAGCTTTCAGCTCAGCCTTGTTGTTTTCGGCATACTTTACAGTCCGCTGTCGCTTGTAACAGGGTTGGCGGCAAATTATTTTTCGCGCAGGAACGAATTTGCCGCCGACAGATTTGCAAAAGAAAATTTTGAAGCTCGGGCGCTTGCATCGGCTTTGAAAAAACTGTCGGTCAATAATTTATCGAATATGATGCCACACCCTGCGTATGTATTTTTTCATTATTCTCATCCGCCACTGCTCGAACGGTTGGAAAAAATAGAATCATAACATATATTTGCAGGCGCGTAACGCCTCTTTAGCTCAGCTGGTAGAGCAGCTCATTCGTAATGAGCAGGTCGTGGGTTCGAGTCCCATGAGAGGCTCGAATAAATGCACACAGGCGGGAGTAGCTCAGTGGTAGAGCATCAGCTTCCCAAGCTGAGGGTCGCGGGTTCGACCCCCGTTTCCCGCTCAAAGAAACAAAGTATTGAAATTCACGCAGATAAGCGTTATAAAACAGGTATAAAAGCCGTTTTTATAACGCTTATTTCGGTTTTAATATAATAGATGCTGCTCATTTTGGCTTATTTTTGCTCATTAAAACACGATAAAATCTACAAAAAATCTATAATGTATGGCGCGAGTTAAATTTTATCTGGATACAAGGCCGACAAAGGACGGACGATATCATATCAAGCTGTCGTTATCGCACAAGGGAACAAGTGCACTGATGCCTACAGGGGTGTTTATAAAGCCTGAACAGTGGAATTCCG
>JAITVX010000215.1 GCA_031285575.1 Bacteroidales bacterium | reverse complement strand
GTCAACTCCGTACATGGACGAAGCAATGCGGTGCGACAGGGTTGCGCTGATACAGAACGGAAACATACTTGCAATCGATTCGCCTCAGCAAATCAGCAACGGGTTTGGCAGGAGGCTGTTCAGCATAAAGTCTGCCAACAAATACAGCCTTATAACCGCCCTGCGGTCAATGAACGAAACGGTTTCAGCATTTCCTTTCGGCGAAGCTGTTCATGTAACATTCATCGACGACAGGGTGCCTTTGAACATTGCAGGCTATCTGGCAAGGCACGGCGTAGCAGACGCCGCCATAAGCGGAATGAAGCCGGGTATAGAAGACCGCTTCCTTGAGCTTATGCAAACCGGCGACGAGGCAGCGGAAACCTTAAAAACATCACTGACATGAGAAAAAAAGTAATTGAAGTCAGGAATCTTGTTAAAAAGTTCGGAAATTTTACAGCCAACGACAATCTGAATTTCGACGTTTACGAAGGCGAAATATTCGGTTTCCTTGGCTCGAACGGCGCCGGAAAAACAACGGCAATAAGAATACTGTCGGGATTATCGGCACCAACTTCCGGACAGGCCCTTGTTGCCGGATTCAAAGCCGGAACGCAGGCCGAACAGATAAAGAAGAACATAGGATATATGTGTCAGAAATTTTCACTTTACGAAGACCTTACCATTAAGGAAAACATAACCCTTTATGGTGGAATCTACGGCCTTACCGGGGTGCAGATAACCGAAAGGCGGAAAAAACTCCTCGAAAAACTCAACTTCTGCGAATACGAAAACAAACTGATTGCAAGCCTGCCGCTTGGCCTGCGGCAAAAGCTGTCGTTTTTGATTGCCATGCTTCACGAACCCGGAATAATATTTCTCGACGAACCAACCGGCGGAGTTGACCCGATAACAAGAAGACAGTTCTGGGAAATGATTTACGAAACAGCCGCACTGGGCATCACCATATTTGTAACCACGCACTACATGGACGAAGCCGAATATTGCGACCGTGTATCGATAATGAACGAAGGGCGCATCGAAGCGCTCGACACACCCGGCAATCTAAAGCAGAAATACAATGCCGGCAGCATTGAAGAAGTATTTATAAAAATAGCGCGTCCTGCTAAAAACACCATTGCCGTATGAAAAAATTCCTCGGTTTTGTAAAAAAAGAATTCCTGCACATATTCAGGGATACCCGCACGCTCGTAATACTGTTCGGCATGCCGGTGGCGCAGATACTTATATTCGGATACGTAATAAACACCGACATCAAAAATGCCGGAATAGCGTTTCTCGACATGTCGCACGACGAGATTTCTCAAAAACTGTCTGACAAAATAATTTCATCCGGATTTTTTGTAAAAACAGAAGACCTTGCAAGCTACGACGACATCGACAGAACACTGAAGAGAGGCAAAACAAAAGCCGTGGTTGTGTTTGAAAACAATTTCGGCAAAAAGCTTACCGGCGAAGGCAGGGCCTCGGTAAGCATAATAGCCGACGGGTCGGAGCCGAATACCGCCACCCTGATTACAAACTACACAACGGCAATAATAAACGATTTCAACATGCAGGTGGCAGCTCCGGCAGCAGGCCCGGCGGCCAGGGTAATACCCGAAGTGAGGATGTTCTACAACCCGGCGCTGAAAAGCTACTACATGTTTGTTCCCGGAGTAATAACACTGATACTTATTCTTATATGCGCACTGATGACTTCCGTTACAATAACACGCGAAAAAGAATTCGGAACAATGGAAGCCCTGCTTGTATCACCACTTAAACCGCTACATATAATTCTTGGCAAGGTAACCCCATACTTTATTCTTTCGTTCATCAATGTGCTTGTAATACTTGCACTTTCGTGGATTGTTTTCAAAATACCTATAAGGGGAAGCCTCCCGCTGCTGCTTGCCGCAACAATGCTCTACATTGCCATGAGCCTTACCCTCGGCATACTGATTTCCACCGTTTCGTCGTCAATGCAGCAGGCAATATTCATCTCACTTATAGGGCTCATGCTGCCCACTATACTCCTTTCCGGATTCATCATCCCAATAGAAAACATGCCGGTAGCATATCAATGGTTCAGTTCGATAATCCCCCCGCGCTACTTCATTGTCATCATCAAAAACATAATGATTAAAGGCGCCGGATTTTCATATATCTGGAAAGAGACGCTGGTATTGACTGCCATGACGGTATTTTTCGTCATCGTAAGCGTAAGAAACTTTAAAACACGACTCGAATAAAAACAAACTGAAACAAAATGAGAACAACACTTTTCCTCATAAGAAAGGAATTTATACAGATATTCCGCAATAAATTCATATCGAAAGCTGTTTTTGCCATACCATTGCTGCAGATGCTGCTGCTGGTTCCGGCGCTTACATTTGAACTTAAAAATGCCGACATTGCCGTTGTTGACATGGATCGGAGCCCGGCGTCGCGAAGCCTCGTCAGCAAGCTCGAAAGCACAGGGTTCTTCACGATAGCAGGAACAGCATTCTCCGAAAAAGAAGCCGGCGACATGATGATGAAAGGCAAATGCCGAATAGTACTACAAATACCGCCCGATTTTGGCAAAAATACGGCTCTCGGAATACCGGTAAAGGTTATAGCCGGCATAGACGCAATCGACGCATCGTCGGCACAGATGGCATGGGGCTATCTCGGCGGAGTAATAGGCCAGTTCAATGCAGAGCTCGTATCCTTAAACGGTGCAGGTATGGCTGCAGCGCAGCCGGTAATTGACGTCAGAGGCCGAAACTGGTACAACGAACAGCTCAACTACACGTTCTATATGCTTCCCGGCATACTTGCCATACTTGTTACAGCTATCGGTTTCCTGCTTGCAGGGCTCAACATGGTAAGAGAAAAGGAATCGGGAACAATAGAGCAGATGAACGTTACACCCGTGCGCAAATACCAGTTCATAATATCGAAAATAGTTCCCTTCCTCATAATAGGGCTTATCGACATGGCGCTCGGGGTTTCGGTCGGAAAACTCGTATTTGCAATACCTTTTGAAGGAAGCATTATGCTGATGTTTGCCTGCGCAACCATATTTCTTGTTGCCGTGCTGGGGCTGGCGCTGTTCATATCCACATTTTCCGACACACAGCAGCAGTTCATGTTTACGGCCTTCTTCTGCATGATTGTATTTATTCTGATGAGCGGAGTTTTTACCTCAATTGAAAGCATGCCCAAGTGGGCGCAGGACTTTAACCTGATAAACCCCGTAGCATATCTCATGAAAATAAACAGGATGATAATGCTTAAAGGCTCGTCGGCCGGCGACATTGCCGGCGATATAATAAAACTTGCCGCAATAGCCATATCGTTCATATCGCTTGCCGTGGCAAGATACAGGAAAACGGCCTGACATAATATCGAATTTGCACCTGGGAGGTCCAAACGAGCACTTCAGATGACCAGCGTTGTATTTCCAAACAGGCAGGTCTATGTTAAATAACTGATGTTACGCGGTATGAGATTTGTTCCGTTAGTGAAATACTGTTTCCCTGAAGGAAATACAATTTCCCTTGAAGGAAATACAATTTCCCTTGAAGGAAATTCAATTTCCCTTGAAGGAAATTCGATTTCCCTTGAAGGAAATTCAATTTCCCTTGAAGGAACTTCGATTTCCCTTGAAGGAAATACAATTTCCCTGAAGGAAATTCGATTTCCCCTGAAGGAAATTCAATTTCCCTGATGGGTTGCGTAACATCAGTTAAATAATTCAGTATTTCTCGAAAATCCTGTTAAGTGCTGTTCTTTTTGAACGGACAATCAGTATCACTATAACAAGTGTTAACAGGCAGGGGAGTATTCTTTTTGCATAATAGATTATGTTGTTTGTTCTTCCAATGGGCACTGTAAAGTCGTTAAGAACGGTTACAATCTGGTTATACATGTTGAGTTCCATTTCAAGTTCCTGTTTTTCCTTTATAATGGCATAAATGTCTTTGTACAGCAACTGTGTTTCATTCGACTGCTGCTGATTGAGTATCAGTTGCTGCCCGCCAGGCTTGCGGGTCTCTTCAAAAAACTTCACTTTCTGAAGGCTGTCTATCCTATTGAGGTCGGTATTCATTCTCCCTATTCTTTCCGAAAGCTGATTGTGCCTGATTTTGTTGAGTTCCTGAAAAAACAGGTTGCTGTTGATATAGGAAATCAATCCGTCTCTAACGGTGTTCAGCTCCTGTATCGATTTTGTTTTCAACTGAATATCGAACCTGTCATTCATCCTTACGTTTACGGTATCGTAGAGGTTATGGCTGTTGGAGTAATCGACCCTGTCGGGTATTGTATCTCTGTTGATGTCTATTATCCAGAAGGCTTCTATACTGTTAATATTGCTGTTGGTTTCTTGTGATATGCCCAGTATTCCGGTTTTGTCTTTAGCGTCTTTCAGCCGGTTAATGTAGGCTATCATCTGCTCATTGGGCACGGTGTTGTTTCTCAT
>JAITVX010000030.1 GCA_031285575.1 Bacteroidales bacterium | reverse complement strand
ATATCTCACTTTCCGAAAGCGCCAACCGTCTGGAAGAAGTAGTTGTGAGCGCCGACCGTCCGCTGGTTGTTGCCAGAACCGACCGCTATGTTGTGAACGTTAGCGGCAACATTCAGAGTGCAGGACGCAATGCCACCAATATTTTACAGAATACGCCAGGCGTGTTGGTCGGTCAAAAAGGCGACATATCGGTGCTGGGAAATGATGTAGAAGTATGGATTGACGGCCGTCCTTCGCAGATGAGCGGCGAACAGTTGCAGGCGTTTCTCAGCTCCATGCAGGGCGATGAAATAGACCGTATAGAGGTTATCACCAATCCTTCGTCGCGGTATGATGCTGCAGGGTCTGGAGGAATCATAGATATTCGCACCAAGAAAGGTCTGCAGTTCGGAGTTAACGGTACGTTGACAGCAGGATATACACAAGGACGGACTGACAGTGAAAACGCTGGCGTGAATCTTAACTGGCGTCGCGAAAAGTTTAATGTGTTTGGTAATTATTCTTTCAACCGGAATAATGGTTGGGAAAAAACAAATAATATCAATATTGTGCAAACTCATGCCGGAGAAATTACTTTTAACCAAAATTCTATAACTAAGTCAAGCAAAACAGGTTTATACCATTCTGTAAGGGCAGGGATGGATTATTTTCTTAATCCTAAAAACACACTCGGCGTCATTGTTAGCTCTTATTATTCAGACGGAGGAAGATTTGGCAGTAATGGTGTTACAAATATCTCACCTGCACATGACGGCGTAAGTTATTCTATTTCTGATAATATCCGATCAGGTGGTCGAGACGGTATTCTGGTGAATACAAACTATCAGGCAACATTTACCCAGCCGGAGCAACAGTTGAACTTTGATTTGGATTACGCGCGTTTTGGCTCTGACCCTGTCCAGCAAAACAAAAACAGTTATTATGGCCCAAACGATGTGATTATGGGCAATATCGAACAGCTGCGCAACAGTAATCCACAAACCATAGATGTTTATTCTGCAAAGTTAGATTATTCCCAGCCTTTGTGGGAAAATGCACGGATGGAAACAGGAGCTAAAATAAGCCAGACCAAGACTGACAACGACCTTAAATTTGACGAATTTGCAAATAACGACTGGCAAATTGACTTGAACAGGAGCAACCGGTTTGTATATACAGAACAGATAGGCGCCACTTATATCAACCTTAATCAGAAGTTGGGAAAGTTCAGTTTACAGGCAGGTTTACGTGGTGAATACGTAATATCTGAAGGAAAACAACTGACGACTGACGAAGTGAACGATACGTCATACTTCAACCTGTTCCCAACATTTTTTGTAAACTGGCCGGTATCTGAAAAGCATACCTTAGGCTTATCGTACAGCCGCAGACTCAACCGCCCAAATTACTCAAATTTGAATCCATTTGAAATTATCATTGACGCCTATTCTTTCAGTTCCGGCAATCCTAACCTTACACCGGCATATACACACAATATCCAATTCTCACACACATTCGCACAATCATTAATGACACATATTGGCTACAGCCACACTACCGACTTGATTATGATTGTACCTATTGAAGACGCTGTTACTCAGCGCTATGGCTCAACTCTGGGTAATTTCGGCAAAAGCCAGAATATTAATGCAATGATGAATTACCGCAAGCAGATAACTAAGATTTGGACAGCAAATCTGTCCGTTTTTGGTGCATATCAAACTAATACATCCGATGAAATAACGGGTGAATTTGTCAACGATGGGATTGATTTTTATGTTCAACTTTATAATAACTTTACAATTGCGCCAAACCTGTCTGCCGAGATAACCGGTATGTACCTTTCTGGAGCGCATATGGGGTATATTGTTATGGAACCGCAGGGGAATCTTTCAGCTGGCTTCAGGCAAACACTGTTGAAAAACAAGATGACCCTGTCGCTTACTGTCAACGATATATTGTACACATCCTATTACAAGACACACACCAAACGTGATAATATTGACAATATCATGTTGCAGAAACAAGACCTCCGTTATGCAAATCTAACACTCCGTTATAATTTTGGCTCTGCCACAGTAAGAGCGGCTCGCAGCAAATCAACTGGTATTGAAGAGGAAACAAACAGAGCGGGAGGAAGATAAATCCCATACAAGCAATTTTATATGTATCATTGATGTTACGCCACTTGATTTTTTTCAAACCCATCAAATGGTATCCCTGCATGATGGACAAATTATTGAATTTATACCATGATTATCTTTTTAACAGTACCAGGCAAACCGGCGTTACTTATCGGTGCAGTCTGTCACTCCCAATCGATTCCCGACCAGCGTTATCTTTTCGGTTTTGAAGTTCTAAAAAAATTGTATATCTCGCCTCTTGACGTTAATAATTACGCCCGTAAAGAATCTTTGACAGAATAAATAATGTCGAAATGTCCGTTTATCAGCTCCATTTTCTCTTTTACTTTCCAAATGGAGGCTATTTTTCTGTCGATTACTTCGATTGCCGCATGCCACACCTTTCTATATCTCTTTTTTCTTCCAGTGATTGGTACGCAGGTAGAGGATGCTGAGCGTGCCGAGCAGCACGTGATAAACGTTTTCTGCACACCATATGATTTCGAGGCGGTGGGGAAACCGTGCGGCGAAGTAATATACCGAGCCGAGGTAACACACAAGCGTAAAACCCTCTATAAAAAGAGCTATCATGGTGTTGCCCGTGGCCGAAATGGCGGAGAAAATAATCCATGCCACCGACGAGAGGACACCCGCAATACCAAGCACGTAAAGAGCCCTGAATCCCAGCTCAATCAGCTCAGCATCGTTGGTGTACAGCGACATAACCCCACGTGCCGATACCAGTGCCGGAAGAAAGGCGATGACCGATGTTACCATGCCGAATAAAACCACTCGCTGAATAATCCTGAAAACGTAACGCTGCTGCCGTGCACCGATAACGTTGCTGACCAGCGTACTGGCAGACGAACCGAAAGCCCAGAGGGGGGCAAGCGTAAGAATATAATAACTCCTTACAATGTTGCTGGCGGCTAAGTTTTTCTCGCCGGTTTTTTCAATAGCGACAAAAAACAGGAAAAAAGTACTGAGCGATATGAGATTCTGAAGCATGGTGAAAACCGACAGTTTCAGTGTCTGCACAACAATCGTCCACTGTGGCTTCGCAAAGCGGAAAAGATTATATTTCTTCAAATCAATCTTCAGCGCCGTTATCCAGATGAAGTAAATCAGCCCGGCTACTTCTGCGAGTACGGAGGCAATGGCAGCGCCCTCCAGACCCATTTTGGGGAAGCCAAATTTTCCGAAGATAAGCACGTAGTCGAGCACAAAATTGGTACCGGCAATGATGAACGCGCCCAGACCAATATATTTTGTCAGTTGGATACCCACAAAAAACGAGCGCATGATGACGCAGCCAAGAGAGAAAAACAGCGTAAATACACGGATATTCAGAAAACGCATTGCAGCATCCAAAAGCTCATCTGAATGGAGCATAACCCCAAGTATCTGTCGCGAAAAAAGAAATGAAAGGATGATCATTCCCGCCGAGAAAACGACAATAAAATAGAGGCTGTTCTCAAAAATACCGCCAATTCGCCCATAATCCCTCTCGCCGTTGCGTCGTCCTATGAGTATTTGTGTTCCCGTGCCGAGCCCCATCCCTACCACAAAAAGAATCACATAATACGTCCCCGCAATAGCCGATGCACCAAGCTCCAGGTCTCCCACATGCCCAAGAAAAGCCGTGTCAATAACGCCTACAATATTCTCCGCCAGCAGCCCAAGCATGAGCGGCCACGAGATATGCCATATTTGTTTGTAAGAAGGAAGCGTAAACACTGTACGGTATGCGAGGCTACTGCCTTATGAAGTTCATAAATACCTTTTCTGCTGGTGGTGGCGCAACTTCTGCACTGGCCTGTCGCGATTTCAGCAGCCATGCCATATTGGAGCCCAATACCTTCATTATCTGTATTCCCTCGGCATCCTGTTCGGCTTCTCCTGCCCGCGCTCCATGTATTATGTTCCAGTAGTTTGACGAAGCAACTGTCATTTCCGAAATGGTAAGGAAATGATTCAGGCTGTTCCACGCAACCGAACCGCCTGTACGGCGAACAGCTACTACCGAAGCTCCCACCTTATGGCGCATCCAGTTGCCATTGGCGCCTGCAACATAGAACAGCCTGTCGAGGAAACATTTCATTGTGCCTGCCACGCCCGAATAATATACCGACGAGCCAAGAATAAGTCCGTCGGCATCCTTTATGGCATCTATGTAGTCGTTAAAGTTGTCGTTGCGAATGGCGCATTTGTTGTCCCTGTTGTCGCTGCATTTCCCGCAGGCAATGCAGCCGTGTATAGGTTTATGACCTATATGGGTGATTTCAAAATCAATTCCTTCGCCTGTGAGCGCTTCGCCGGCTGTTTTCAATGCCACCCATGTATTGCCCTTTGCGCGCGGGCTTCCGTTGATACCGATTACTTTCATTATAAATTTCATTAAAGTCCGGCAAATATAAACATATTTGTAAAACCTTTCATTAATTTTGTCTTTAATAAACACAATGCCTGATGTACAAGTATCTTATATTTTTATTGATGCTTTTTGCGCTTGAAGCCCGGGCGCAGAGAAATCCACAGTGGGCTGTTCCTGTTCCGGTGCAGTATGTAGATAACCTTTATATGGTTGACGAAGGCATATACCGTTCGGCTCAGCCCGATGCACAGGGATTTGCCGAGTTGGAGCGGAAAGGAATACGTGAAGTCCTTAATTTAAGGCAGCTTGTCAGTGACAATCCATATAAGGCATATTCCTCTCTTTTAACATTTCACCACGTAAAAATGATGGCCGAATTTTGCGACCGCGATGATGCAGTGAACGCACTGCGTTTTATTTATAACCGCAAGGGCCCTATTGTTATTCACTGCAAACATGGCTCTGACCGTACAGGCCTGGTTGTTGCCCTGTATCGTATTTTATTCCAGGGCTGGAGCAAAGAGGCGGCTATCGACGAAATGAAGAACGGAGGATACAATTTTCACAGAATCTATTTCAACATCGCTTCTTTCATTGAAAACGTTGATGTTGATGAACTTAAAAAAGAAGTAATGCAGGAAAGATGATATAAATATTGTATGCCTGCAGCATGAAAATATTTTTACATATTAAACCGTTGTTATCATGAACTCAAACACTCGTAGAGATTTTCTTAAAAAATCAATTTTGGGAAGCCTTGCCGTTGGAACCGCCGGAATAATCGGATATTCAGGTCAAAGCAATGAAAAATCAAAAAACACGCAGCAAGAGGCTGTACGCCCGCGACAGGGAAAGTCTGTGATGGGATTCCGTTGCGATCCCATAGCCACGGTCAGGATAGGCATTGTAGGACTTGGACGCGGAGGCGGTGCCGTTAACAGGCTGGCGCGCATCGAAGGAACAAATATTACAGCCGTTTGCGACCTCATGCCCGAACGTATCGAAAAGGTGCAGAAAAGTCTGACAGACGCCGGGCGCCAGGAAGCTTTCGCCTATTCGGGCGAAGAAGACTGGAAAAAAATGTGCGAACGCGACGACATCGACCTTATATACAATGCCACACCGTGGGCATTGCATGTGCCTGTTGCCCTGTACGCCATGGAACATGGTAAACATGTGGCGGTTGAAGTTCCGGCGGCGCTCACCGTCAACGACTGCTGGGAGCTGGTTGACACTGCCGAAAAGACGCAGCGCCACTGCATGATGCTGGAAAACTGCTGCTACGACTTCTTTGAGCTGGCAACACTGAATATGGCGCGTAATGGAGTTTTTGGCGAGATATACCACAGCGAATGCGCCTATCTGCATGACCTGCGAGAGCTGAAGCATGATAAAAACGGATATTACAAAATGTGGCGGCTCGAACACAGCAAGAAGCACACCGGCAATCCATACCCGACACACGGATTGGGTCCGGTGGCGCAAATCATGGGAATAAACCGCGGCGACCGTTTCGATTATCTTACATCCATGTCAACCAACCAGTACGGTCTTTCACTGTATGCCGAAAATACATTCGGAAAAGATTCTCCGGAAGCTAAGGCAACTTACAAACTTGGCGATATGAATACGACGCTTGTTCGCACACTGAACGGACACGCCATTATGATACAGCACGACACCACCAGCCCCCGTCCGTATGACCGTATCCACAAACTAAGCGGAACAAGAGGCTACGCTTCCAAGTATCCTGAAGAGAGAATAGCCCTGGAGCCGGAAGCGCACAGCTTTTTGAAACCGGAAGAATTTAAGGCGCTGATGGCTAAATACGAGCATCCGCTTTCAAAATACATTGGCGAAAAAGCCAGGACAGTAGGCGGGCATGGCGGCATGGACTATATAATGGACTGGCGACTCATTTATTGCCTGCGCAACGGTTTGCCTCTCGACCAGGATGTGTATGACGCCGCGGCATGGTCGTGCATTACAGAATTGAGCGAACAGTCGGTGCTGAACAGGAGCAATGCCGCAGACATACCCGACTTTACCCGCGGCGAATGGCAAAATGCCAAACCATGGCAGGTTATTGACATGATTAGCGTATTTTCGTGAACAGAGCGTTGGAAAAACGCCACATTATATTTGTACAAAGCATAGAGGGGAATGCCCCCCTCTATGTACCTTTAGTGTTTTTCAGAACGGAAGATCGCTTATGTCGTCAAATTCCTGCGGCATATCTTCAAACGCCGGGGGAGATGGGGGAGTCTCGCTGCCGGGAGACTGCTGCGATACCTTTTCGACTTTCCATGCGTCGAGGTTGGTGAAGTAGCTTACTTTGCCGTCGCGTTCCCACTTGTTACCTTTCAGGTTAAACCATACTTTTACATCTTCGTTCATAAACGATTCATTGATAAGATCGCATTTTTCCTGAATAAGCTGAAATTTTATGTAGTCGATAAAAAGAGTCGTTCCACCAGTCTCTTTCTTTTCAACTACGAACTCTCTCTTTTTGAATTTTTCGCTTACCTGGTTAGTCGGCGAAACGTCTATAACCTTGCCTGTAATTTCAAATGCCATTTCTACTGTTTTTCAACGTCATGAATAATAATCCTGTCAATTTTGTCGCCCTGGCGTATCTGGTCAATAACGTCAAGTCCGTCGGTTACCTTTCCGAAGCATGTGTGCTGCCTGTCTAAATGCATGGTGTTCGACCTGTTGTGACATATAAAAAACTGCGAACCGCCTGTGTCTCTTCCGGCATGGGCCATTGAGAGTACGCCACGGGCGTGTGTCTGGTTATTCCCGTTCAGTTCGCATTTTATTGCATATCCCGGCCCGCCTGTTCCTACTTTCGGGTCTGTCATATCAACAGAATACGGGCATCCGCCCTGTATTACAAAGTCGGGAATTACACGGTGGAAGGCAAGCCCATCGTAAAATCCGTTTTTTGCAAGAGTAATAAAGTTGCGTACTGTTTCGGGTGCATCGGCTTCGTAGAAGTCGATTTTCATAATCCCTTTCGATGTATGTATTTCTGCTGTTGCCATTTATCTTACAATTTCAAGGAGTTCAACTTCAAATATAAGTGCCGAATACGGCTTAATTATGTCGCCGCGGGCCTGTGCTCCATAACCCAGGTTTTCTGGAACATACAGTTTAAATTTTGAACCTGTTGGCATCAGCTGCAGGGCCTCTGTCCATCCTGGTATAACACCCTGCACTGCAAACTCAACAGGCTGGTTGTTTTTAAGCGACGAATCGAATTCTGTTCCGTCGATAAGGGTACCGACGTAATGAGCCTTAACAGAGTTTGCCATTGTAGGTTTAGGACCGTTGCCCATTTTTATAACCTCATACTGCAATCCGCTTGCAGTTGTGGTTACGCCCGGTTTTGTTTTGTTGTCGGCCAGAAACTTTTCCTGCTGCTCAATGTATTCCTTGTGCTCTGCACGGTACGCATCCATTGCAGCCTGCTGCTGTGCCTGCCGTCTCATGTTCATGGCAACTATAAAATAGCCTTCTGCATCCATGTCAGACATTTTAGCCTTTCCACTTTCGCTGTCAGCCATTCCCGCGGCTACAAATGCCGGGTCGAGCACTAAGGTACTGTCCATCGAACGAAGGCCGTAATAGTTTATTATGCCGAAAGCGTACGACAGCGAGTCTTCGCCTGTTTCCAATTTTCCATTAAACGAGCCTGTGCCGCATGAGGCCATTATAAGGCCTGCTGCAATTGCTGAAACGGTAAATAATTTAACTTTCATACTGATTGTTTTTAATTTTAAGATTTTACAAAATAATTTCATTTCAACATGACTGAAATGCAAAAACGTGCAAATATATCAACTATCCTGAATAGTTTGCCGGATGATTGAAAAAAATTACGGCAACGTATTAAAAAGCTATTCTGAACGGGAACCCGCCACGTTTTTCATCACGTCAAAAAATCCCGGCGACACTTCAATCGCGGTTTTTATCATATTTTTTATTTCTCAGGAAAAAGCAATACATTTGGAAATTATTATTTAACGTGTAATACGTCAATATTACGGCAGCAAAAATATATGTACACATTCGCAACATTGAACATATTGGTGATTTGGTTGCAATGTATTGACAAACCGATAACTGAAAATGAAAATAAAAGGAGTGTTAACATTATGTATAGTGTGTGTTGCAGCGCTTGCGGCAATGCAACAGGGATGCAATGTGGCGGTGAAAACTGGCGCCGACACGCTGAGGCTTAACATCGACTTCAGGGATGTGGATACGGTAGGCATTCTGTTTCCGTATGCAACAAACCCGATACCTGTTGAAACGTACCACAGGGCTGCAATAGAAACGGCGCTTGCACAGTGCGTAATCGATACGGCGCTTAACGGCAGCGGAGCCATGGCGCAAACGGGTGCCGCCGACTATGCGCTGATACTGCACTACCGCGGCATGCGCAACGACGAAAACAGCTGGGTGCAGTTGTGGAAAGAGAGCAGACACGCCAGCGTTGGCGACAAGTGGTATCTGATGCCGGAAAACAGCGGTGCACTTTTCGACATGCTCGACACTTACAGGAAATAACAGGAATAATCTGAATCTGAATTAAATGTTTTACTTTTTATTAATTCATATTCTTCTATACAGGATACATCTGATTTTATTCCGCCTGCAGTATGCGTAGCCTGCAACTCCGGGGTGCTGAAAAATATACAACGGCAAAGCAAATTGTTATGCACATAACATTATCTTTGCCACAAGTTTTTTACAATGCCGGTAATAACACTAACAACCGAATGGAAACATGATGACATCTACGGAGGAATTATCCGTGGAAAGCTGGCCAATATGTCGCCCGGAACCGCAGTTATCGACAATGCCGGAAACATACCGGTGTTCGATATCGCAAAAGCCGCATTTATAATACGAAACACATTTGAAAATTACCCGGAAGGCTCCGTACACATAATATGCGTACATTCCGAGCCGGGCAACAGAGAGTGCCTCATTGTACGTGCCCGCAACCACTATTTTATAGGCTCCAACAACGGTATCTTCAACCTCATACTTAACTCTGCACCCGACGAAGCAGTAAAAATATCGGGACAGGACGAACTCGACCTTTTTGCACGCACGGCATCAGCTATTATTGCCGGCAAACGCCCTGCAGAACTTGGTGCCGTGGCAACGGAAATCAACGAAACAATACCGCTAAGAGCCGTTATCGACAAAGATACAATTATAGGAAGCATAATATTTATCGACTCTTACGGCAATGCAATATCCAACATCACGCGCGAAGTATTCGCCAGGGTATTCGCCAACCGCCAGTTCCGCATATTGATACAAAGCAACCGGAACTGCGCCACACATATATCACAAAAATACGGCGACGCCCCTGTGGGCGAAATGCTGGCACGCTTTAACCGCCTCGATCTGCTCGAACTTGCCATAAACGGCGCCAATATATCCGAACTACTCAGCATCGAAACAGGCTCAGCAGTACGCATCGATGCCATATACGAAATGGCCGAATCAAACCGGTTATTCTAAACATGTACACACTTATGAACGACAGAAAACAAGCCATTGCAGAATTTGAAAAACTGCTCGACATACTCGACGAGCTGCGCGAAAAATGCCCCTGGGACAAAAAGCAAACCTTCGAAACGCTGCGCAAGCTAACAATTGAAGAAACATACGAGCTTGCCGACGCCATATCGTCGGGCAGCAACGATGCAATATGCAGCGAACTTGGCGACATGGCCCTTCACCTCGCTTTTTATGCCAAAATAGGTGCAGAAAAAGGCGCCTTCACCCTTGCAGATGTTTTCAGGGGAATAAACAGTAAGCTAACATACAGGCATCCACACGTATTTGGCAATGCAGAAGCCAGCACAGCCACACAGGTTGAAGCCAACTGGGAAAAACTGAAAACACGCGAAGGCGGAACCTACAAACCGGTGCTGTCGGGCGTACCGACGTCGCTGCCAGCCATGGTAAAAGCAAACCGGATACAGGAAAAAGCCCGCGGAGCCGGCTTCGACTGGGAAAAACCCGAACACGTCTGGCCAAAAGTTGACGAAGAACTGACGGAACTTAAAGACGAAATAGCCGTAAACAACCCCGGCGCAATTGAAGCTGAGTTTGGCGACCTGCTGTTCTCAGTAATAAATGCCGCAAGGCTCTACGGCATCGACCCTGAAGCAGCCCTCGAAAAGACAAACCGCAAATTCATAAAAAGATTCAACTACCTTGAACATGAAACCGTCTCAGGCGGCAAATATCTTGCCGACTTGTCGCTCGACGAAATGAACACAATATGGGAAAAGGCAAAAACAGCCAAATAGCGCATTGCGGCAGGTCGAAAAACCAATCATGTCTCGCAACAAGTTCTTGTGCTGTTACTTTTCTGCAAGGCGTATATGATGTGTTAAAAACAGTTAAAACAATGCAATTACCGGTTACATAATTACTGTGTCTGTAATTCAATATTGTATATTTGGTTTAAACTAAAAACGCATGTTTACATAAAATTATGAGTGGTACATTTTTCAACTGGTATACGGCGCAGTTTTCAATTAGTATCTACACTCGTTACCTCTGAAATCTGAAAACTCTACTAAAAGTTTATTTCTCAATCTGTTATATTAAGCTGGTGAAAATTTAAAATAATTTATGAATTTAAAAATTATCAGGAATAGTTAATCAATTGAAAAAAGGATATGGATTATTATCAAAAAAACGTAGCTTTGTATATTGATAAATTAACATCACAAAGTATATATTATGAAAATGATTCAGGATTTTAGCTTTAAAGGAAAAAAAGCAATTGTAAGGGTAGATTTTAATGTTCCCCTTGATAAAAAAACATTTGCCGTTACCGATGATACACGAATTAGAGGCGCACTGCCAACTATTAACAAAATAATCGGCGACGGGGGATGCCTTATCCTTATGTCACATCTTGGAAGGCCTGTTGGAGTAACTGAAAAGTACTCCTTAAAACCGGTTCTGCCGGTTTTGGAAAAACATCTTGGCAAAAAAGTTCTTTTTGCAGACGACTGTCTTGGCGAATCGGCGTTAAAAATGTCGGCATCCCTGCAGCCGGGCGAAATACTGCTTCTCGAAAATGTTCGCTTTTACCCGGAAGAAGAAGGAAAACCGGTTCTTCCAGAAAATGCTTCGGAAGATATGAAAAAAGCGGCAAAGGCTGAAATGAAAGTCAAACAGAAAGAAATGGCACAAAGGCTTGCAGACTATGCCGAAGTATATGTTAACGATGCATTTGGAACCGCCCACCGCGCTCACGCAACCACAGCCGTAATGGCCGATTTTTTCGATACCGACCATAAAATGTTCGGATTCCTAATAAACAGCGAACTTGCCGCAATGGACAAAGTGCTTCATGGAGCGCAACACCCGTTTACCGCAATTATGGGAGGCGCCAAGGTGTCGGATAAAATACTTCTTATTGAAAATCTGATTAACAAAGTTGATGATATAATAATAGGCGGCGGCATGACATATACTTTTATAAAGGCGCAGGGAGGTAAAATAGGCAAATCGCTTTGCGAAGAAGACAAACTCGACCTGGCTTTGCAGCTGCTCGAAAAAGCCAGGCAAAAAGGTGTCAAAATACATTTGCCTGTTGACAGCCTTAACGCCGACAGGTTCGATAACGATGCACTCACAAAAGTAACCGCAGCTGACGCAGTTGACGAAGGCTGGCTTGGGCTCGACATAGCAGAAGATACCATCAAATGCTTTTCAGAAGTAATATACAATTCAAAGACAATACTGTGGAATGGCCCGATGGGTGTTTTTGAAATGGAAAAATTCTCAAAAGGAACCTCGGCAGTCGCCAACGCAATTGCTTACGCCACATCAAATGGCGCCTACAGCCTTATTGGCGGAGGCGACTCTGTTGCCGCAATCAACAAAAACAACCTGGCCGACAAGGTAAGCTATGTATCTACCGGTGGCGGAGCCATGCTTGAATATATGGAAGGCAAAAAGCTACCCGGCATAACAGCTATCAGAGGAGAATAGTTTTCCATAACTTAAAAGACACTGTTCCCATTGAACCTGATATTATTCAGAGCTCGGGAGCAGTGTCTTGTAAATAAAGAATCATGAAACAGTTGTTTATAATACTAATTTTGGTTATTGCCATCTTACCGGCATGTAAAAAAGATACCGCCGTACGTACCTCCGGCACAGACACTATTGACAACACCATACATATGGATGTTACATATTTTGCTTATGGCTTTTCATTTTCACAGGCCAAGCTAATAGCTACCACTTCGGCCCCGGGGCCTGATGTTGTACTTTTTCTGAACGACGACAATACTCCGTCGAGGCTTGTGTTGCAGGCAAATAATCGTTTGCCTTCCTTTTTCAAAGTAGGAGAATATGCCTCGGACGAAGAAGCCAAAGAGGTTTTCAATAATTTGAAAACAGTTCCGGAAGCGCAGCAATGGTTCAGTATTGCCGAACCAATTGTGCCAAATCAGGTATGGATATACAGGGCGAATGATGAAAAATATACCAAATTCAGGATTATTGAAACAGTAAACGAAATGATGGAAGATATTGTAGCCTATGGCGAGTGTACCTTTAAATGGGTTCATCAGCCCGATGGGTCGGTAAACTTTCCGTGATCCATGTCATAACTTTTTAATATTAACGAAGTCTAAGCAGGCATATTTCCCTAACAGACAGTAAAAATCCGGCGCCAGACAGAATATCAGACGCCGGACAAAATAAAAACCCAATGAAAAGACAATGTTAGAAAAAAAAGTAATATCAAACAATAGATCTTATGTGAATAAGATTTTTTAATACTTGCATAACAAATAGCGAACAATAATTTAAAACCTTATCTATTATGAAAAAAACTTTAGCATCACTGCCTTTTCTGCTTCTTTTTCCGTTGCTTGTGGCTCAGTCGGGAAAAGTATTCGACAACCTGTCAATGCCCAGCAAGATTCTTAAAATGGACCGCAAGTATGCCGTTTACCTCCCGCCCGACTATGAAACCTCGGGACGAAGCTATCCTGTTCTTTATCTTCTTCACGGTGGTGGAGACGACCATACCGGCTGGGTGCAGTTCGGGGAAGTTCAGCATATTGCCGACAGGGCTATCGGCGAAGGTACCGCAACGCCTATGATTATTGTAATGCCCGACGCCAATACCGGCAGGCGCGGATATACCAATTCTGCCAAGGGCGACTGGCTGTATGAAGATTTCTTTTTCCAGGAATTTATGCCGCATGTTGAAAAGACATACCGCATAAAGGCCGACAAGCACTATCGCGCCGTTGCCGGTCTTTCGATGGGTGGGCACGGCTCGTTCATCTTTGCCCTTCACCACCCCGAACTGTTTGCGGCAGCCTGTCCTCTGAGCGCTGCAACAGGCCCGAAAACAAGGGATGAACTGAGGTTCGACGCCAGCGAAGGTGTAACGGAAACCCAAAAGGAAGCGTACTTCAAAAAGTACAGCGTGCTCGACATGATTGCCAGCATACCCGACGAGGTAATAAAATCGACAAAGCCCGAAGACAGGGCTAAAAGGGTAAGATGGTACATTGACTGCGGCGACGACGACTTTCTGTACGAAGGCAATGCCCTCGTTCATATTGCCATGCGCCAGAAGGGAATTGCGCATGAATACAGAGTTCGCGACGGAATACACAACTGGGTGTACTGGAGAGCCGCCCTGCCCAGGGTGCTGGAATTTGTTACCATGGATTTTCACCAGTTCTAAACCGAGTGTTTGCGCGGGCCTTTGGACGTCAGTACGAAAAGCAGCCTTAGCAGCAGCCTCACTAACTGGTAGGCGCACCAGTCGGTAAGCCTGTTAAGCCATGTGCGGCGGTGGATATAGCTGTCGAAAGTAATCTGGCGGCAGTCATTCCTGATAAGCTCGGTCAGTTGACGTTCAAAGTCCCTTGTAAACGCTTCGTCGAGTATGTTAACGTTCATCTCAACGCTCCCGTAGTCGCTGAGGTGGTTAAGATTATAGCTTCCAACCGTGCACCACCGCCCGTCAACCGTTGCTACCTTGGCATGAAGGTTGGCCGGAAGATATTCATAAATCTTGATGTTGTTGCCAAGTATAAACCTGTAAAGAAAGTTGGTAGCCCTCTTGAATACCGGCGCATCCGACTCGGCCGACAGAACAATCGTTATATTTACCCCGCGCCTGCCTGCATTTTTCAGCAGCCTGCGCTCGTTTCTTCCCGGCAGGAAATAGCTTGCCATTATTATCATCTGCCCTTTTGCATGACGCAGTATTGACCGGTAGCTTTTCAGAATCTCTATCCTGTTCCTGTACCAGTTGTTCTGAACAACCCTCACCCTTATGTTATCGCCGTGCAGCGCCGGCCTGTGAACCGTTTCCCTCGCCCTCTCCGCTTCCTTTAAAAACGCCCTGTTGTTCCACAGCCGTTTCAGTATCGACAGCACATGCGAACATTCGGGGCCGCGCAGCGACACGGCATAGTCGAGCCACTCGCGCCGGTTATTGCGGCCGCTGTATCTGTCGGCCACATTCATGCCGCCTATTATTGCATGCTCGCCGTCAACAAGCAAAACCTTGTGGTGCAGCCTGAGGCTGAACTGAAAATCTTTTGAAATGAGAGCCGGCGAAAACCTTCTGAACAGCACGCCTGCATCTTCAAGCTCCTTTTCGAGAGCGGCGGGGAAAGACCTTCCGCCATAGGCGTCGAGCAGGAAATAAACCCTTACACCCCTGCGGGCGGCCTGTTTCAGGGCATCGACAAAACTGCGGCCCGTTTCGTCGCCGTCAACAATATAGGTCTGGAAATGGATAAAACGCCTTGCCGCGCCAATAGCATCGGCGCAGGCCGAGAAATACTGCCCGCCGCTTTTCAGCAGCTCTACGGAATGCCCGCTTGCATATTTGGGATAGTGCCTCACTGCAATATTCTTTTTTTACATTACGCAAATGTATAATAAATTTCCGGCCGGTTCTTTTACCAGCCTAAAAAATACTGCATTTGCAATAACATGCTGCATATTTTCCGAAGAAGTCTAATATAAAATATCAGAGATTATTTTAACATTGCTGTTATAAATAATCTCTGATTTTCAATAATCGACACTGAAAAATGAAAAAATTTTTATTAAAAACCGTTCTGTATTGCTTGTGCATGGCATATTATCCGCTGAATGCACAGAATAATGCGAGTATTGAGATTGGTATTCCATATACCCCTAATGTATCGTTTGTGTATGGTTTAGACTATCACCCGCAATGGTACACGCAGTTGAAACCGGCAGTCGGTCTTGCATTCGGTGGCGGCGGTGGTTCAATTGACTGGAGCGCCGCAATGTTAAATTTTACAGTTGAACAGCGCTACTACTACAACATGCCGAAACGGCAGGAGCAAGGAAAAAGAACCGATTTCAAGTCGGCCAACTTTATTTCTCTGAGGCCATCAGTGTATTATCCCTGTTTTTTCAGCAGCTACAAGCCTGTAATCAACGATTCATTCACATGCACTGTAAACTGGGGAATGCGCAGGGCTGTTGGCAAAAGCTGCTATTTTGACGGAAGCTTCGGATACGGGCCGGCTTATTTAAAAAGTAACAAAAGCTGGGATGGGCTGTTTGCTATAAACCTTGGCTTTGGCGTTGCTTTCAACAAACAATAGACACTAAATTAAAAGACTGTTTAACCGGCGCGGGAGT
>JAITVX010000205.1 GCA_031285575.1 Bacteroidales bacterium | reverse complement strand
AGTAAATCAGCAAAATACACATGAATGGACGTCTGGGGGAAATGGGTATTAACTCATGCGCAAAGCCAGGTGATTTTATTTAGAATTAGCTATACACCCTGTGAAAATTCCCTGTCTTTGCGCAGTTGCGATTTGATCGTCGATAAATCCGCAACTACTGATATACGTTCCTTTGACATATTTTTTACAAAGGTGCAAATTTTGACATTATATTGTAATATATATTAGGATTTATATGATGATGAACAGAGTACAGACATTATAAATCATTTAATTACAAGAACCGAATAAACCAACGTTGCCCGTGGTGGAATCTTTTTCCCATCACCTACCAGTCCGTATGCCAGAAACGGGGGGATTATAAATGTGGCCGTCGAGCCTCTTTTCAGTAGTTTAAGGCCCTCGTAAAGCCCGGCCGGCAGTTCGCTTCTTCCTATCTGCACTTCGGCTGGTCCGAATTCCTGCGACGAGTAACATTCAGTGCCGTCGAGCAGCGAGCAGTTGTATTCATACCGTATCATGTCGCCGTCGGTCAGAAAATCGCCTGTGCCTTCTTCCGAAATACCGTACCACAGCCCGGTTGATGTCTCCTGCACAGTAAGGGCTTTCCGCTCCGAATAGCTTTGTATCCGCTCGCGGTCTTTCCGTATCATGTATCTGTTCATGTCGGCCATGTCGTTGCGGTCGGGTCTGTAATCCCGACTACTGCCACTGTTACCGCCATGGCAGGCAACCGCAAGCACCAATATGGTTGCCATAAGCAAGGTAATATACTGTTTTTTACTTCTATTCATAAATAAATCTCCCGATGTTTTCTTTCAGAACTTTCAGAAAATAACCGACAGTGTTTTCGAGTGTATCGTAATATTCGCCACCAGATGCGTTAAGATGGCCTCCACCATTGAAATACCCTGCTGCTATCTCGTTCGATGGGAACGCTCCTTTCGACCTGAAGGATAGCTTTATAAATCCATCTTTTTCAACAAGCATGGTCGAAAATACGATTCCTTTTATCGACAGAGGCATGTTCACAAACCCTTCGGTGTCGCCCTTGGCGTAACTATACGCCTCAAGGTCGGCTTTCGTAAGGTAAATATATGCGCTTCTGAGTTCGGGCAAAACGACCATTCTACTGTTGAGTACAAGCCCCATAAGCCTCATGCGATCGGCCGAGAAATTATTATACACAAGATCTTTTATACGTTCTCTGTTCAGGCCTGTTTCGAGCAGGTCGGCCACAATCCTCATTGTGCGCGGGGTAAACGAACCGTATTCAAAATTGCCAGTGTCGGTTATTATACCCGTGTAAACGGCTTCGGCGCACGGGCTACTCAAAGGAACATTGTTCTCGAGACAGGATATAATTTCATACACAAGTTCCGACGTTGAACACATCGACGGGTACGAAACAATAAGATCGGCAATATTGTGCGGGTCGAGGTGGTGGTCTATCACAACCTTACGCGCTACCGACCGCATAACCGGTTTTTCAGCTTCGCCGAGGCGGTTCGGCTGGTTGAAATCGACCATCACAATCAGGTCAGCCGTCTCTATCAGCTTACGGCATTTTCTTTTGTTGCCTATAAAAACATTTACAAGGCTACTTCCGTCCATCCATTTCAGAAACTCCTGCAGGTAATTCGGCGCCATCATATCCACCTGTTTTCCTTTTGCCACAAGATAGTGATACAGCGCCAACTGCGCTCCAGTAGCGTCACCGTCTGGATTAATATGCGATATAATCAGTATGCTGTTCGATACTTCAAAGAATTTCGACAGTTGTTTTGCATATTTTGATAAATGCTTCACTTTTTCAGTTTATTTTTGCAATTAATTCGTAATTGAACATAAAAAAGATGGCGCCACTTCCCTGATACATCTGCACTACACTGAAGAACAGCGATAGCCATTAAACAGATTGCGGGATGAGGCGCCATCAAACACATAATATGAAAAAATATATTTGCTACAAGTATAACGTTTTTTTTCTCAAAAAAGATAATGGGGTGAATATTTTTCAAAAAACGCTCCATTTTTCGTTAGCCGCAAAAGAAGCGCCTCACCCACTATTCATTTAATTAAAACTCTCTTTTTCTGCAATTACGCAAAATGTACAGTATTTACAAAAAATGACGCTCCAAAAAACACAAACATGAGTTGTGTATAACTAAAAAAACAGTGATGAATACAAACTGTGTAAAACAGAGCGCCATTGTAAACATGAATATATTCTTAATAGCACTGCAAATGTATAAAAATATTTTTCAAAAAACAGGTAAATGTGTAAATGTTCTAAAAAAGGTGCTCCGGCAAAAGATGTACTTTCACATACATCGTAAAAAAACAGTAAAAGATATGACCAAATATGATACTGAAACGCCACAATCATCAACAACGTGCAGATGTAAAAAACTATTTTGTATGAAATACAGGGATAGTTATGTTTTTTTATAAATATTGCTGTTTTTATAATATGTTTGCAATCAAAAATATTTCTGATATGAAATACTGTTCACCTTTAATCATAGCTATGCTGGTTGTTACCGGTACTGTTACCGTAAGCGCTCAGCAGGATATAGGATTTGGAGTACATGCCAGCCCGACAGTCGGATGGTTCACTTCCGACAACAGCGATGTTTCAACCAAAGGAACACGCGCCGGTATTAACTTCGGCCTTTCCATTCACAAATACTTTTCCGACAATTATGCATTTTCAACAGGTGTAAGCCTTATTACCGCTGGCGGAAACCTTGCCAATACCGATTCTATTACGCTCGAACTAAACAAACCATTTGGAGTGCGCTCCGGCAACAGACAGACATACAGCATCAAATATCTGACAATACCGGTAGGTATAAGGCTGCGTTCGAACCAAATTGGGTACATGTCGTTCTTTGTCGATACGGGGCTCGACCCCAATCTTGTTCTTGGAGGAAAAGTTGAAGTGCCGCTGCAAAATACCAATAGGGAAAACGCCCGCAACGAGCTTAAAAAGATAGGCATGGGCTATCACGTAACCGGTGGCGTTGAATATTCACTTGGCGGCACTACGTCGGTTGTGGCCGGCGTAAGGTTCGACAGCAACTTTACCGATATAACCAAAGAAAACAACAGTCAGCCAAAAGATGGAATACATCATAAAATGATCGGGATACATCTTGGGATAAATTTTTAACCGTTGCACAGGCATGAGGATATCAATGGCCCAGCTTAACTGCCACGCCGGCAATATTAACTACAACAAATCGATAATATGCAGTGCCATACGCAGGGCAAAAGATCAGGGTGCAGACTTGGTGGCGTTTCCGGAACTGAGCGTTACGGGCTATCCTCCGCTCGGGTTGCTGCACAGCGACGATTTTATTGAACAGTGCAGCCGTGCTCTTATTGAAATTGCCGCCGAATGCAGCGGCATAACGGCAATCGTGGGAGCTCCCGAAGCCGTATGGAAAAAACTTTACAACACGGCATACGTGCTGTCCGAAGGTAAAATTGTATTCACGGCAAGAAAAGCCATGCTGCAGGCAAATGATATTTTCAACGAATACAAATACTTTGAACAGGGCGGTAATTACAGTGTGTTTCATTTCAAAGGGAAAAAAATTGCACTAACAGCAGGAGACGATTTGCTCGACGTGAGCATGTTTCAGAAACCCGATATGATTATAAACCTGGCTGCTATTCCGTTTTCATGTACACAGGCCGCGTCACGTACAGATATTTTCAGTGTTAGGGTCCGCGCATACGGCGTGCCCACAGTGGTGGTAAACTATGCCGGAGCCAGCGCCGAACTGATATTCGACGGAAGTTCGGTTGCCATTGCGCCCGACGGAACGGTATGCAAAAAACTGCCTCCGTTTGAAGAAGCCATGCTGACATTCGACACGGACGAACTTGCCGCAGGTACAGCAGCCTGTGCGGATAGCAATGTAAACCATACAGGCCTGATGCACGATGCGCTGATACTTGGCATAAAAGATTATTTCCGCAAAACAGGATTCAGCGAAGCGATACTCGGGCTGTCGGGCGGCATCGATTCGGCCGTAGTGCTGTGCCTTGCTGCCGAGGCCTTGGGCGCTGCCAGCGTAAGGTCGCTGCTTATGCCGTCGCGCTACTCGTCGGCACATTCGATAGACGACTCCACGAAGCTATCGGAAAGGCTCGGCACACGGTATAACATCATAAACATCGAAAAAAGCTTCTGCACCATCGAGGAAGGCCTTGCACCGCTGTTTACCGGAAAGGCCGAAGATGCGACCGAAGAAAACATACAGGCACGGATACGTGCAGTTTTCCTGATGGCCGTGTCTAACAAATCGGGCTGTATGCTGCTCAATACAAGCAATAAAAGCGAAGCGGCTGTTGGCTATGGTACCCTTTATGGCGACATGGCAGGAAGCCTCTCGGTTATAGGCGACGTTTACAAAACAGACGTATATAAGCTTGCGGCATACATAAATCGCGACCGGGAAATAATACCAGCGAACATAATCGGCAAACCGCCGTCGGCCGAGCTGCGTCCCAATCAGCTCGACTCCGACTCTCTTCCTGCCTACAACTTGCTCGACAGCATACTCTGTCGGTATATTGAACAGCAAATGCCGGTTGAAGAAATAGTAAGACACACCGGCAACAGGGAAACGGTTTACCGTCTAGTAAAAATGATCTGCTCAACGGAATACAAACGATACCAGTCGCCACCGGTATTGATGGTTTCCGCAAAGGCTTCCGGTGCAGGACGACGAATACCGCTTGCTGCAAAATTACCGGTAGCGTATCAGAAAACAGGAAGACCGTTTTAGAAATGCCAAATATGCCTCTTTGAGGATCTGTTTCCATCTTTATAAGACCAATATCATCAAACATCGCGCAGTTTTATGCAGACAAATGATGGACATGCTGGGTCGGAAAATAGCAGGGTTAGCGACCTAATTCGTACCCCCATAAAAAAATCCAAACAAAATTCACTGATTGTATTTAAAACATAAGTAGAAATTCGTTCTAATACAGCGATTTACATTTCTGTTTCGTACTATGGGGTACGATTTGGAGCGGATTCAAAGAACGTGATTTGACCACGTTTGTCCTGTCCATGACTGCATAAAACTACGATGCAAATATACGGCTTATTTTTCGATCCAACACAGAAAAATCGAAAAAATATCCCATCTGACTATCAGCGTTTTAATT
>JAITVX010000158.1 GCA_031285575.1 Bacteroidales bacterium | reverse complement strand
ACATAGTCCTCAGGTTTATTGCGTGTTTATTCTGTTTTTTAACAGTTTCTTAGTTTTTTCTACAAAAAAATTATTACTTTAGCCACATTATATTTTTACTTATTTAAGTTTACGTCATGAAAAAAATAATAACCTCAGCTCTCGCCGTGACTTTTACAGTCGCATTGCTTAATGCCCAGGCTACTAAGCCATATACCCCCGAAGTATATGAAGTTGTAAAAACCAAACAGCCGGTTAAGATTGACGCCAACTGGGATAAAAAGCAATGGAAAAATGTTAAGCCGGTAACAGTAACTTATTATATAAGAGAGGAAACCGATCGTCCTGTTTTCAGGCCAAATGTTCAGGCAAAAATGGTTTATGACAAGGACAATATATATGTTATTTTCAGAGTGGAAGACAAATATGTCAGATGCATAACCGACAAGATAAACGGGCCTGTATGGAAAGACTCGGCAGTTGAGTTTTTCTTTGCTCCCGACACTGAAAAGCCCCTGCATTACTTTAATCTGGAGACCAATTGCGGCGGAACGGCTCTGATGCAGTTTCATGTCAATGTGGATGGAAAGAGAGAATCCAAACGGCTTGCCGAAGAAGAAATAAGGCAGGTTGAAATAGCCCACTCACTGCCATCAATTATAGATCCGGAAATAACTGAAAATATTACATGGACTATTGAATACTGTATTCCTGTAGCCCTTTTGCAGAAACACTCGCCAATAACCGCTCCTGCAAAAGGAGTGGAATGGAAAGCGAACTTTTACAAGATTGCCGAAATCAATTCAAACCCGCACCATATTGCGTGGTCAAGAATTGACCATCCACGTCCTAATTTCCACATCCCCGAAGCTTTCGGTAAACTGATTTTTAAATAATTCTACGGTTGTATTAGCATATTTAGTTCATCGTAATTATGCGCTAAATTCAAGAATACCAAATATATTACATCGCGTTTTCCATATCACGTGCACACTCTTAGGAACCCTTTTATGCGACGGAAAAGCCGCTCGACCTCGTTCTCGTTGTAGCGTTTGTAAATCTTCTTGTTGTACCTCCACGGCTTCTTTCGATTGGGCTTGGGCGGAACGAACCGGTCTAAATTCCCTGTTCTTCATAGCTTTGCATGTCAGATCATCTTCATAAGGCTTCTACAATGCGTTGCGGCTTTTTCTGTCCCGGCACAAATACAGGGTAGCTTTACGTTGCATATTGTCGTGAATTAGATTGTGTTGCAGATATACAATAAAAAAACGATATACAGATTGCAACCCCGATAGTGTTGCCACGCCGCGCATCTTAAACATGTTTTTAAAACGTTTACTATATAAAGGTTTTATAATTAATAGCATATTGATTGAATCTAATATCTTCCATTTCTTGTTGTTTGTTCGTTAATAGAATAAAGATAGACAATAGGGGGAACCATTTTCATCCTCTTGGGCGTCTTATAACGTCATGATGGTTTAGTGGACTTATATACCGAAACTGTATTGCCTTACGGCTTCAAACAGTATGCTTGCAAAACCGGTGGCTGCAATGCCGGCAATGCATATTCCGAGACCGAGTTTTGTAAAGAATCCACTCCTGAACTGTTCTATCGGGGCTTCCGATGTTGTAAGGAACATTGCTTTTATAATAAGCAGGTAGTAATAGAGCGATATTATTGTGTTCAGAACAGCAATAAGCACGAGTATATAGTAGCCTTTTTCGGCAGCGGCGGCAAACAGGAAGAATTTCCCAAAAAAACCGGCTACCGGCGGTATTCCTGCAAGCGAAAACAGCGCAAGCATCATTGCCAGGCTAAGCGCGGGATTGGTGCGGTAAAGACCTTTGTAGTCGTTAATGTTTTCTTTACCCGAAAAGTTCGATATTGCCGCCACAACCCCAAATGCTCCGAGGTTTGAGAAGATATAAACAAGTATGTAGTATATTACCGCCGCCATTCCGAGCTCATTCCCGCCTATGAATCCGAGCAGTATATACCCGACCTGTGAAATTGAGGAGAACGCCAGAAAGCGCTTCAGGTTCTGCTGCCTTATTGCAAACAGATTGCCGACCGTCATTGTAAGTATCGACACGATATATATTACCTTCTGCCATGTTGCAGCAATGGCCGGAAATACTGTAAACAGCATTATTATAAGCGTAAACACGGCTGCCCCTTTCGAGATAACAGAAAGGTAGGCCGTTACGTTTACCGGAGCACCTTCGTAAACGTCGGCTGTCCACAAATGGAATGGAACTGTCGATACCTTGAAGGCTAATCCGGCAAAAAAAAAGATGAATCCTAATGTCTGCAATCCGCCGGAACTGAAGGCGGAAGCAGTTTCTGCCATGTATAGTGTGCCTGTTACCCCGTAAATGAGCGACAGTCCGTATAAAAGCACTCCTGACGACAGCGAGGATGACAGTATGAGCTTTATTCCCGCTTCGGCCGATTTGTTTTTGTATCTGTCGAATGCCGCAAGCGCCGCAATGGGTATCGTGGCAAGTTCGAGCCCGATGTAGAACATCAGGAAATGCCCCGAAGATATCATGAAATTCATCCCGATAAGCGTTGAAAGCAGCAGAATGAAGTATTCGCTTATCCTGTCTTTGTTTTCATCCCTTTTCAGCCAGTCAACCGAAAATATCAGTGCTATTAATGTTCCGGCGTTGAGTATGTTCTTCATTATAAGCCTGGCAGTTGAAGATATATACATTCCTCCGAACATTTCGCCTTCGGGCGAGGGAATGAAGCCGATAAGGGTAATGACGCCGAACATTGCCATTGAGATGTATATTATGGATTCTTTCTTCCGGGGATTCCCGAAAAGTTCCATCAGCAGTGTTGTCAATACTGCCGCCGTAAGCAGCAGTTCGTGTCGCATTATGAAGAATGTTTCGATGTTCATACTTAAAATGGTTTTATTGCCATTATCTTTTCAATTACTGGCTGAAGGCTTGCACCTGTCATCGACGAAAGCCAGTATGGTGCCATGCCTATGCCGGCAATGGACACGATAAGAATGATGGCCGGTACCTTTTCAAACCACCGGGCGTCGGCAATATGTTCATAATGCCGGTTATTCTGGGCTCCCAACAGAAGTATCGCAACTACCCTGAGGATATAGACTGCCGTTATTACGATAGATGTTATAACTATTATGGTTACGATACGGTGGAAAAGGCCGGCATGTTGAAAGGCTCCTGTGAATATTGTCATCTCGGCAACAAACCCGCTCAACCCCGGCAAGCCGAGCGACGCAAGCCCTGCTATAATATAGGCAACCGATATGAAGGGAATTATTTTAAGCAGCCCACCCATCTCGTTTATCATTCTTGTGTGCGTTCGTCCGTAAATCATTCCGATAAGGGCAAAGAAGAGCGCTGTCATCAATCCGTGCGATATCATCTGCAGTATTGCACCGTTCATTGCCGGTCTGTTCATCATAAGTACTGCAAACAGCACCAGACCGCAATGCGATACCGACGAATAGGCGTTTATGTATTTAAGGTCTTTCTGCACAATGGCTCCTAGGGCTCCATAAACAACGCTTACCGAGGTGAGTATTATAAAAATCCAGTTAAGCTCTGCAGCCGCTTGTGGCATAAGGAATATTGCCACCCGGAAAGCTCCGTATCCTCCAAGCTTCATCAGCACTCCGGCATGAAGCATCGATACAGCCGTAGGAGCTGATGCATGTCCGTCGGGCGACCATGTGTGGAATGGAAACAGAGCACCCAGTATTCCGAAACCGATAAAGGTAATAGGAAAGAAAAATCGTTGTTCCGGCAGCGGAATAGATACTTTGGATATTTCCATGATATTAAAGGTGAACTGCCCTCCATTGTCCGCCGAGTTGAAATAAATGCCCAGAATACCGAGCAGTATAAGCGCCGAACCACCCATAAGCATCAGTGTCAACTTCATGGCGGAATACTCTTTGGGGCCGCTGCCCCAGATTCCTATTAAAAGATACATCGGTATTACGGCAAGTTCGTAGAAAAGAAACATCGTGAAAAGGTCGATTGAAATGAAAAAACCGAAAACTCCCGTGGCAAGCAATATGAGCGATATGAAAAACTCTTTTGTAAGGTATTCTACCTCCCACGATGAAAAGATTCCGGCAAAAACCACCAGTGCCGTAAGCATAATCATTGCTACCGATATTCCGTCAACGCCAACGGCGTAGTGTATGTTAAGGCTTTTAAACCATACGAAATCTTTTACAAACAGCATCTCGTCACCAGCACCCGAACTACTGGCCGACAGGTAGCAAAAAACCAGTACAGCTGCCATAACAAGTTGTATTCCCATCCCAAGTGCCGCAACCATGCGCACTTGTTTTATTTCCCTTACAAACAAAATACCTGCAACTGTAAGTGCCGGTATTACAATAAAAAGCGATAACATATTGTCCATATTCATTTTTTCCAAGAGGCAAACGCACGAAATATCTTTTGATTTCTCCTTTTGAATTTGGTTTGCAAATATAATATTTCATATGTTTACCTCAATATTTTTTATTCCATACAGAACATAAAACCATAAACGCTGTATTTTCTTAATCCTCATCCATTACTCATGGCTGGTCAATAATCCAATGAATATGATGTTGGATAATTTATGCAAATATTTTTTTCTATCCGAAAGTCTTATGTTCTGGACAAGTACCCATGCAACAATTCCATGTGGTAAAACTGCTAAATCCACACAGTCGTCCTGAAAAACGATAGATATTTATTGTTTATCAAAAAAATTATCATATTTGCGGTATGATTTTAAATAAAAATCGTTATGAAAAGAATTTCAACAGTATTTCTTCAGGCTGTCATCGTGCTTATCAGCATTACAGCGCTTGCTATTTTGATTTGGGTTCCATTAACAGAGGGAAGAGCCACAAACTTAGACCTGTTCAGCATTTATTCCGACCCGTTCATCCTGTATGGATACGCAGCGTCAGTCGCTTTTTTTGTTGCGTTGTATAAGGCGTTCAAATTACTTGAATATATCGGGCAAAATAAAGTATTCTCGTCAAACTCTGTCGGGGCTTTAAAGAGTATAAAGTATTGTGCGATCGTATTAAGTATTTTAATTGTGGCGGCAGGGCTGTACATAAGGATATTCCATAACAAAGAGGACGATCCTGCGGGTTTTCTTGCCATCTGTATCATGACTGCTTTTGTTTCTATCGTAGTTGCAACTGCTGCGGCAATATTTGAAAAAATCTTTCAGAATGCCATAGACATAAAATCTGAAAATGAATTAACAATTTAAGCCATGCCAATCGTTGTAAACTTAGATGTGATGATGGCAAAACGAAAAATTTCTCTGAATGAACTTTCTGCAAGAGTTGATTTGACATTATCTAACCTTTCTATCTTAAAGACAGGGAAAGCGAAAGCAATTCGCTTTAGCACCTTAGACGCAATTTGCAAAGCGTTAGACTGCCAACCGGGTGATATTTTGGAATATATAAATATAATGCGAATCAATGGTTAAAAAATTAGATAAATGAAAGCGATGGCAATTTTACCCATCGCATGCACCAAAAGCCCGGAAGTTGACCTGACTTTATGCGCTCTTTGAATATTTGTGCGTTCATTCAACTAGTTGAAGAATGATTCTATGGGCTGTCTGATTTTTGAAATAGCAGTGGAAAACAAATTATTACATGCTTTTTTTCTTTGCCTGATATGTTCGCACTGTTCTTTTACAGTTTTGACAGGCGTAAGTATTTCGATGTTTTTAGATTGTTTCTTTTGATTGTCAAAATACTAAAAATCAGAGTATATTTTGTATCCAAATATGGTTCTGTCAGAAATGCTGTCTCCCCAAATTTGTTTAAACGCAGTCAAACCGTTATCCCTGTCGCTGTGAAAATCAGACTTTCGGGAAAGGGAATTCTTTTAGGTCTGCGAAAAGCTAAAGCATGAAATTTAAGTCCACAGTAATACTGATTCCTGGTAGAACAAAACCCTTTACCTATTATATCTAATTCTAAATAAAACCACCTGTCTTTGCGCATAAGTTATTCGTTAGATTTTCGCAGGCAGGTCTTTAAGATAAAAGAGAGGGGAGTTCTTATCTTTTATCAGACCGGTGAATGGTTTGGCATTCCGATTTGCACTCTGTTTACGTGGAAGAACCGGATACAACAAACCGGCCACCAAAATCTATATGGAAGCCTTACAGAAGCATGTTAAAGACTGTCCTGACAGATCTGTTATTGTGATGGCCAATGCCGCTTTTCATCAGAAGGCAGACAGGTTGAAGGCGATCTGGACGAAGGGACACAGTGTTTCATTCCTGCCACCATACAGCCCTGATTTGAATCCTATTGAGAAGAAATGGGCGCAGGCTAAAAACATCAGAAAAAAGCAAAGATGTAATCCGTAGCAACTTTCTGAAACATTTTTAGTATGAAGGTTTATTATAAGTTAGCTATAACAGGGTATTGTAGCTATGACGAAAAAATGTTTGTAATAACATACTGCATATTTCCCGAAGATGCCTGTTGAACTTGTCAAAATGTATAATAGTGTGCTTACTAAATCAAAATAAATTTCAGAACGGCGCCGGAAGAAATTCTGTATATTTTATACATTTGCGGTCTGTTAATATTGACTACTCAACTGTTGATTCGCAATATGGATAACAATACTGAAAATACCGGGCTGCGGCAGGAACAGCATGCCGCATTGCATTCGGTTACTGCTCTGTCGGGAATGTACAAAGACTGGTTCCTCGATTATGCATCGTACGTAATTCTCGAAAGAGCCGTTCCGCACCTTAACGACGGCCTTAAACCGGTTCAGCGCCGCATTATGCATTCAATGAAACGGATGGACGACGGCAGATATAACAAGGTGGCAAACATAATAGGGCATACCATGCAGTTTCACCCGCACGGCGACGCTTCCATAGGCGACGCCCTTACACAGATTGGGCAAAAGGATCTACTTGTAGATACTCAGGGAAACTGGGGCAACATACTGACTGGAGACGGAGCCGCTGCACCAAGATACATAGAAGCACGGCTTTCAAAGTTTGCACTGGAGGTTGTTTTCAACCCCAAAACTACCGAGTGGAAACTGTCATACGACGGAAGGAACAAAGAACCTATTACCCTTCCGGTAAAGTTTCCGCTTCTGCTTGCACAGGGCGGCGAAGGCATTGCCGTTGGGCTTGCTTCAAAGATATTGCCGCATAACTTCAACGAACTTATCGACGCTTCCGTAAATTACCTGCAGGGGAAAGAATTCTCCTTATATCCCGATTTTCCAACAGGGGGCTTTGTAGATGTTTCCAGATACAACGACGGCCAGAGGGGAGGTGCAATAAAAGTGAGGGCAAAGATTGAAAAGATTGATAAAAAAGCACTCGTCATCACAGAAATACCTTATGGCAAAACCACAAGCAGCCTTATAGAGTCGATAATAAAGGCAAGCGAAAAAGGGAAGATAAAAATTAAGAAAATTGACGACAACACAGCAGCGAATGTAGAGATAGTTATTAATCTTGTTCCCGGAACCTCGCCCGACAATACCATCGACGCACTGTATGCCTTTACCGACTGTGAATATTCCATTTCGCCCAATACCTGCGTAATAGTCAACGACAAACCGCTGTTTACAGGAGCAGGCGAAATTCTTAAATACTCCGCAAACCAAACAGTAGCCCTGCTTACCAGGGAACTTGAAATAAGGAAAGTCGAGCTTCAGGAAGAATGGCACATGTCGTCGCTCGAAAAGATTTTTATAGAAGAACGCATATACAGGGAAATTGAAGAAGCAGAAACATGGGAAGGAGTTATAACAACAATAGACAGGGGGCTTGAGCCGTTTAAGGAACGCCTTCTGCGAACCGTTACACGCGACGACATTGTAAAGCTTACCGAAATAAAGATAAAACGGATATCAAAATTCGACGTAAGGAAAGCCGATGAATACATAAAAGGCCTTGAAAGCGAACTTGAGGAAGTGCAGAATCATCTTGAAAATATTATCCCCTACGCCATAAACTATTTCAAACAGATAAAAAAGAAATATGGTAACGGGAAAGAACGTAAAACCGAAATCAGGAGTTTCGACACGATAGAAGCAACCAAAGTAGTAGCCGACAATGCCAAACTCTATGTAAACTATAAGGAAGGATTTATAGGTACAGGACTTAAAAAGGATGAATTTGTATGCAACTGCTCCGATATTGACGACATTATAACAATACGCAGGGATGGAGTTTATACCATAACCCGGATTGCCGAAAAAGTCTTTGTCGGCACCGACATACTCTATGTAAACGTATTCCTGAAAAACGACGAAAGAACAATCTACAACGTAGTATATCAGGACGGGAAGGATGGCCCCGTGCTTGCCAAAAGATGCTCCGTATCGGGTATAATGCGCGACAGGGAATATAACTTCACACGTGGAACCGCCGGATCAAAAATCATATACCTCAGCATAAACCCCAATGGCGAAGCCGAAGTAGTGAAAGTGCAGCTTAAACCCAGAGCAAACATTAAGAAACTTACATTTGAATACGACTTCGGGCAGCTTGCCATAAAAGGCCGCTCATCGATGGGCAACATACTCACAAAACACACCGTACACAAAATAGCCCTCAAGGAAAAAGGCCTCTCAACCCTTGGTGGACGCAAGATATGGTTCGACGACGCCATTCTAAGACTGAATGCCGACGGCAGGGGACTATATCTCGGCGAATTTGGCCCCGACGACAAGATACAGGTAATAACCAAAAACGGCCTCTTCCGCATAACCGGTTTCGACCTGTCCGGACACTTTGAAGAAAACATCCTTCTTATAGAAAAATACAGGCGTGGGAAAGTTTACTCGGCCATATACTGGGACGCCGAACAGAAATTCTATTACCTTAAACGGTTTTCCGTTGAAGAAACCGAGAAGCCCCAAAGCTTCATCGGCGAAAGTCCCGCATCGAAACTCGTAAGCATTACCGAAGTTGAATATCCGCGGTTTGAAATAAGTTTTGGCGGACAGCACCGTGCCCGTGAAAACGAAATAATAGAAGTAGCCGAATTTATCGGCGTCAAAAGCTATAAGGCAAAAGGGAAAAGACTCTCAAACTACACAGTCGATAATATACATGAAATAGAACCTGTTGTTAAAAAAGAAACGCCGCCGTCCATGCCCGATGATGATACCGGGGAAAAATCGCTCCACACACGCCACGAGCCCGACACTGACCATGCGCAAATGAAACTCGAACTCTGATGAAGCCACGCATTGTCTATCTAATCGGCTTCATGGGTTGCGGAAAAACAACGGTTGGCAAAAGACTTGCCAACTTGCTGCAATGGGAATTTACAGACCTCGATAAAAGAATTGAAGCACAGACAGGCCTCACAGTAGAGGAACTGTTTGCCGCCGGAGGAGAAGAATATTTCAGAAAAATTGAAGCAGAAACTCTGCTCGGCCTCTCATTCAATACCGACACCATTGTTGCCGCTGGAGGCGGAACCCCATGCTTTACCGGAAACATGGAATTTATGCTCAGCACCGGTTGTACGGTTTACCTCAAACTCACCCCCTCACAGCTTGCCACCCGTCTCAATACCTCATCAAACAAACGCCCCCTCATACAAAACATTACGGCAAAAGAATTACAGAACTATATTGAAACAAAACTCGCCGAGCGCTCGCAGTGGTATGAAAAAGCACACCTTACCGCAGATGGATTTAACGTCAACATACAGTTGCTTAACAAATGTATCCTGTTATGGTTCGGCAGTTGACTACTTGTGTCAGATGCTACAAAATAGCTGAATTACCTCGTTCATGAGGCATGTAGAAGTCATTTAGTTGTCCTTTTAGTGTATGTTGTCTTATTCCAAAATTCTGCCGTTCGTCAAAAACAGGAGAAAAACACGATGCTGGGCTTGCAGTAAACGAAAACCCGTGTAGCTTTACGGCCACTGTTCGATAGAAAACATACAGCGAAAATGTTGACATCTTATTACAAAATAATTGCTTCCGCAAGCCCCGAAACACCGGCTTTGGCATGACGTTTGAGCACACAGGGAACAACAATATTTCATAATTTACTGAAAAATCAGCGAGCTTTATCTTGATTTCGTCTTATGGGGTACGATTTGGGTCTCAAACGCTGCTGTTTCCCGACCCGGCATGTCCACCATAGAATCTCATGCTTTCAAAGAGCTGATGGTAAAAATCAACACAATTGCCAAATTTGTCGTTGCAAGGTAAGCGATGGCTGAAGAAGAACCAGAATACGGCTGGGGAGACAGCCACGAAGTATGCACCTGCCTGAAGATAATGAGGTAAGACGTTTCAATGTTTGCGGTCATCCTGCAGTGTCAGTTTTTCACTGATTCGGAGGAAAACCTTTTACCGCATCAGTGAAATCAGGTGTCTGCTGAATGAAAATATCATCCGCAGCAGCGATGAACATTTGCAGGAACTAATCAAAAACCGCAGACTCAATGCTAATAGGGGACGAAATGCTGAGGCGAACCGGTAAAGGTCTGGATGTATTCCGGTACTGCACTGGTGAAGAGTGGTATGCAGGACATAACTTTCTAAATCCGCTGTACGATGACCATAATGTCAGCAATATTTAAATCTGAAAAACATGTTTATCGAAAAGGAATATCTTGAGGCATGAATGAAGCGTATCATGGATACGGTTTCTTCATTGGTACGGAACAATATGAAAACACATTGCTTTGCCAGTGTTTTTTCAAAGCTCCTGCGGTTTTTGCAGGTATTCATGGCTGCTGAGATAACCTGTCTGCTTCGTTCCTTCAGTCCTTTGTCCCTGATGATTTCTGCCGACTTCTCAATACGTTTTTCCAGCGCTCCGATACTTTTCCTTACAAATAGCGCTTCGGGTGCTACGGCTCAGCTTACATATCTCCAACGGCATGCTAATACGTATTGCAGGGGGTGATTGCTGCAGATAGCTTTTTGCAAAGCTGTTCTCTGTGGTAGAATAAGCCCCGTTTTCTGCGGTTGTAAACGCTGCGCTCTATCCTATCATTCAAATCAGAGGGAAGCATTATAAAAGGC
>JAITVX010000020.1 GCA_031285575.1 Bacteroidales bacterium | reverse complement strand
TAATTTAAAACAAGTAATTTTTGGTGGAAAATCATATACTTTAACAGGAATGGAATATAAAGAAATGAACTTACCTTTACCTGTTTTGCAAATTCAAGAGCTATCGGCAGCCCTACGTAACCAAGCCCGGTAACCGAAAGGCTTGTCTTTTTTTTCTGAAGAAGCTCTGCAATCATGACAGTGTTTTTAAAAATGGGTGATACTCTCCCTTCAGCCCCGAAGCCTTGAGGTTCCTTATTGTATAAACAGTTTCAACCGCGCGTCTCGACTCTTCAATGCCGAACCCGCGGCCTGCGAATATCTCGCGGTATGTTTCAGTGTGAAGTTCCGTAAAGCCGTCGCTGAATTCAATATCCTCGCCATCGACGGTAATCGACCTGAATGTTCTTTTACCGGCATCCTTAACGTTGCCGGGAATATCGTTATAGTCAAGGCTCATGAACCACCTTATCCTTGCTTTCTCAAGTTCAAGGAAGCCACCGGCTTTATTCGGATCTGAATAATTAACAATATTTGTTTTCACATTGCCGAATATCCACGAAAGCATGTCGAAAAAGTGTACGCCTATGTTTGTGGCCACTCCTCCCGACTTCTGCACGTCGCCCTTCCACGATATGCCATACCAGTTGCCGCGGCTGGTTATGTAAGTCAGGTCAATATCGTGTATTTTACCGGCAGGGCTGTTTTCGATTCTGTTTTTAAGCTCAACAATTCTGGGATGCAGGCGCAATTGTAGCACCGTATATATTATGTTTCCCGTTTCCCTTTCTATTTCCTGAAGTGCGTCGATATTCCACGGATTAAGCACTATCGGTTTTTCACAGATAGCATCGGCATGATGCCTCAAGGCGAACCGTATATGCGAATCGTGCAGGTAGTTTGGCGAACAGATACTTACGTAATCTATCTTCGTACCGGTTCGTTTCAGCTTGTCGAAATGACGGTCGAACCTCTCAAATTCAACAAAGAAATCGCTTTCGGGAAAATAACTGTCAATCCGGCCAACACTGTCAAACCTGTCGAGACTGGCCAGCAGATTGTTTCCTGTTTCCTTTATTGCATGGAGATGCCGCACGGCAATGTAGCCCGCAACACCAATCACTCCGAAGTTTTTTGGATTATTATTCATATATTAACATTATAACGTCTGTTTTGAAACCTTTCCGTCACGAAGGCTGTATTGTTCTCCACTTTCGGGGCATTTGGCATTACTTTCGCCGTCGAACTTCAGTTTGTGTCCGCGTTCGCTCATCCAGCCTGTTTGACGTGCCGGATTCCCTACAACAAGCGCATAAGGCTTAACATCCTTTGTTACTACCGCGCCGGCGCCTATAAAGGCATAACTCCCTATCCTATTGCCGCATACAATGGTTGCATTTGCCCCTATCGAAGCACCTTTTTCAACAACCGTGGGAGCGTACTCGTGTTTGCGAACAACTGCACTGCGAGGGTTTACAACATTCGTAAAAACCATCGACGGCCCAAGGAAAACATCGTCTTCGCAAACCACACCGGTGTATATAGACACGTTGTTCTGCACCTTTACATTGCGGCCAAGCCGTACACCCGGCGAAACAACAACATTCTGCCCAATATTGCAGTCATCGTCAATCTCCGCACCGCTCATAACATGGCTGAAATGCCACACCTTTGTTCCCTTTCCTATTTTGCAGCCCTTATCAATAATTGCCGTTTCGTGTACGAAGTACTCCTTTTCCATCAAATTATGTTAATTTGTCAGTATAAGCCGCAAATATATAAAAGAGTTTATATTTAGCAGTTAAATAAACAGTGTTCTTTTACATACCTTGTGTGATTTATTAATTACAAACGAAATACGACATGTGCGAAATGTGATGAATACCGAAAAAAAAACTGTAATGTCTATTCTTTCTTAACATACATCATTGGTTTTCCCATAGCAGCATTGATCGACCTGTTTTTAGCAATAATTCCGGCACCGTTCCGACTTAACGTTCCGCTGGAACGTTCAATGTATGCCTTATTAAATTTTATTGCTCACAGATTGCGCCAGTTCTAACTATATCCACTCCTGTTGGCCAAATATGATTTTCTGCTCCACCTTTGTTACTTATCCATTTTCCCCGAATTTGTGAACTGCGGCACAGTCCGGTTCCGGGGCAATATGGACTGCCGGTTCTCGGAACTGCTTCTTTGGTTGAATACGTCGCTTTAAGTACGGTTCGATAGTGAACCAACTCATCACCGGTATATAAGGGTTTATGGTCATTAGCAATACGCTGCCGTAATTTGCCGAAAAATGTTCGACAACTTTCCAGCGTCCTGTCACCTAAAGGATGACATAATATTAACCCGGTTTCGGGAGAAAAGGCTGTCCATATCCATTTCTCTCCATATTCATGTTCCATATCATCTTCGGTGAGCATTTTTTTTATTTACAAAAGACTATCATTCATCCAACTGACTTTCTTTCAACTGTAGTGGAAACAGCAGGCTGGATAAAATCAAAATGGAATTTCTGGGCGGAGTACCTTCCCACGACACGTTTAACCGTGTCTTTTCCGCCCTTGATTCGGATTTACTGCACGGCTGTCTGAATACACATGGCCGGGACACTGCTGGCGTTTTATTGGAAAAACAAATCTGTCCGGATGGTAAGAAACTGAAGGTAAAATCAAGCCGCACGCCTCAAGGCGCTGAAACGAAGGAAATATGCTATTATATCAGTGATGAAGATAGATTTGGTGCAGCGTATTTTAACGCATTAGTCAGAGGACACCGGGGAATTGAAAATCATTTGCACTGGTATTTGGATGTTACACTGCCGTACCGGAAAGAAAAATACATCGGAAAATCTATCAACTTTAAGAAAATTCGTATTGCAAATCATCAAAGAGTACAATAAGGACAGGTTAAGCCTGAAGAAA
>JAITVX010000241.1 GCA_031285575.1 Bacteroidales bacterium | reverse complement strand
ACACATATCAGAGGATATAAAGCAACGACACCCCGATATTTCGTGGAAAGAGATACGGGGACTGCGGAACTTTGTTACCCATCAATATTTTGGCGTGGAGCTGAGCGAAATTTGGAGTACGGTTGTCAATGATATTCCGCTGCTGAAAACGCAGATTCAAAAAATGGCAGAAGAACTGTCGAATGAGTAGTAGCAGTACCGTCTGCTTTTCATTTCTGTTCTTCATAGAGCTGCAAAGTGCGTAATATTGGTGAGTGCTGTCAGCGAAAGGATGCCATGCCGCCGTATGCACCCAAGTCATTACGTTCTGTTCCTCTGCGCCGGCGGAGGCGGATGTCGTTCCATTCTTCGGAAGGGTTGCCGGCATCAATACATGGCGAGCCGGAAGATAACCGGTAGTTGCCGGCTGCCGGACGGACAAACTGCGGATCGGCAGCCTGAATACCGTCGGGAGCAAATACTTCGCCTTCTGCTTCGCTCGGGTAGAAAAAAACATTGGCCCCGCCGCGGATGTTGCAGTAATCTATGGATACCGTGCTTGTTTGGCCTATGTAGTTTGCCGAATTGCTCATCGATATTTCATACTGTGCGCCGGAGTTATACAGTATGCTGTTTCTGATGGTTATATCGGAACTGTATGAGATACCCATGCTCGACCGCTGTTCTGTTCCCAGGTTGTGACCAACGGTTACATTTTCCAGCACAGCGCGGCTGGCCTGATGAAACCTCATAACATAACTGAATTGAAACGAACTTTCATTGCCGTAAACAACCACGTTTCTGATAACGGGGCTCGAACTGTGCAGCGCCGCTATTGCCGACGCAGTTGCGGCACGGTTTCCGGTAATGATTAAATCGGACAGTACGGGGCTTGCATTATCGAACAGGTGGATGCCGCCGCCGTGGTTGTCGTAATATCCTTCGCCATGCGCATTGCCTCCGGTGATGGTAAAGCCGCACAGCATGGTAGAAGCAGGTTCCCTGCGCGTCATCCGTACGGTTGACGCTTTCCCGCCGCCGTCGATGACTGCCGATTGCGGCGATGCCGGATTGCCGATGACCCTAATTGCCTTCCCCATGAAGTCGATGTTTTCCGCATAGGTTCCATTGGCCACCCTGATGCTTTGGAACGGAGCCGCCACTTCGATGGCGTGCTGTATGGTTTTAAACGGGTGTTTTTCGTCGTGCCCGGAGGCTGCATCATTGCCCGAAGCGGAGGAAACATACCAGTCGTAGTGTTCGGGCAGGTCGGGAAATTCCGTATCTGCGCTTTGGGCGCGTCTGGCGATACTGCATCCTGCATTGACAGTTATAAAAACCGCCAGCAAAACCGCTCCTTTCAATAAAGGTCTTGGGTAAATGAGCTGTCTGTTTGTCATGGTATCTGTAATTAAATATATGTCAACTCCTGTTCATCACAAACTCATGGATAACCGGATGGCATTCCCTGCAAAAGCGGTTTGCATCATCGTTGCTTATGGCGTGGGGGTATGTCATAAGCGCAAGCGAAACGTAATTGCCGCCTTTTTTATATGGCGGATGGCTGTATTCGTGCTGGTTTAAGACAAAACCACTACGCCTGTAAAAGCCGATGCGCCGTTTGCTTATGTCGTCTGCCGGGTGTTCAACTTCAAGCAGCACCGGCTTGTCCGATTCCGAAACAAACCGTTCGAGTATTCGCCGCCCGTAGCCTTTGCCGCGTAGGTGCGGCAGGGTTGCCAGATGCTCTATATATCTGATGTTGTCGAACTCCCACCACAGTATGAAGCCTGCAAACATATCGCCGGCTGTAATAATGTTGAAGCGATACTGCCGGTGGTTCATAATTTTTTTCTGGGTACGCAACTGCCGTCGCTCTTCCGGCGGGAACGACTTTTTATACAGTTCCCATGCCTGTGCAAAAAGTTGATGACCGGTGTCTGCAAGTCGTGTGTATATCATTATTTACAATATGGCACTACGCCATATTTATAATTTGCATGTTCAGTTGACGGCAAAAAGCTTATTGAATGCGTCGATGGTAATGCTTTTGTTTTCGATTTTTACAAGGCTTTTTATGTTTTCTATAACTTTACCTTCAATAATCCTGTCGCCTATTTTTTTAACATCGTCTTCCCTTTTCAGGCTTTCCTTGGCAAAGTCGCTTATCTGTTCCTGTGTAAAATGGTATAATCCGTACTGGTAAAGCTGCATCATTGTAATTCTTACGGCTTCATTATACATCTCTTCGCTGCTGACGTCTATATTATTGTCAACTACAATCTTGTTTTTTATCAGTTGCCATTTCATGTCGTTTTTAAAAGACTCGAAATCGGCCTCTATCTGTTCCATTGTAGAGTTTTCGGTTGCTTTCAGCAGCCACTTTTTGAGGAATTCTTCAGGAAGGTCTATTGGTGTTTTGTCTATTACTAATTTTTTGGCGTCGAGGTTCAGTTTATAGCCACTGTCGCGTTTCAGGCCCAGCGCCAGTTCTTCTTCAATCTCTTTCATGAATTCCTCTTCGGTTGTAACTTCTCCTTCGCCGTAAATTTTGTCGTAGAGTTCCTGGCCTGCTTCGGCGGGTTTAAAACGGCTTATTGCGTTTACCGTAAACCTGAATGCTTCACCGGCTGTTTCAACTTCTTCTTTCTTGATGCCGAGTATGCCGGCTATTTCGTTTTCGTTCGGGAAGGCTTTTTTAAGGTCAAAATCAATTGTGTCATTAATTTTTTTGCCAATAAACATTTGCTTTATCGCGTCGTCTTTTATAAGGTCGGCGCCTATAGCGGTTTCTTCTACTGCCGGCCCTCCTGGGGCGGGTGTTCCGTTACTGTCGATAGCCTCTATCTTGCCTCTTATTACGTCTTTCTCTTCAATTGCATCAACCTGCTGAATTTCTCCAAACCTGCGCTTGTAATTGGTAATGTGATCGTCTTTCATCTTTTCGTCGATGGTTATGTCGTAGGAATTCAGCTTGTTTTTTTTCGACAGTTTTATTTCAAACACGGGGGCAATGCCAAGGTCGAATGTAAATGTAAAGTTTTCAGTATTATCGAAATCATATTCTTCGTTTTCATTTGTTCTCTGAAGCGGGCCGCCGATGAGTTCCAGCTTTTCATCGACTATGTATTTTTGTATGCTTTCGGAAATAAGTTTGTTTATTTCTTCGGCCATTACCGTTTTTCCGAACATTTTCCTGACAATTCCCATGGGTGCTGTTCCGGGCCTGAACCCTTTCAGGTTTGTTCTTCTTCGGTATTCTTTCAGAACTGTTTCGATGTTGTCTTCGTAGTCGGGCTTGCCTATCTCAATTTTCAGGATAGCATTAAGGTCGTCAATGTTTTCTCTTGTAATGTTCATTCTGTATTTTATATATGACCGCCAAGGCGGCGGTTAATTTTTGTGCGGATGAAGGGACTCGAACCCCCACGTCTTGATGACACAAGATCCTAAGTCTTGCTCGGCTACCAATTACGACACATCCGCAAATCGCGCAAAAGTATATTTTTTTATAATGAAAACAAACATTATTTATCGGTGGCTCATGTTAAACGCATGAATTTAATTTTTGCCCGCCGCAGGGGGCGATGATATTTAATTAACCGGTTCACCTGTGGCGTTGCTTCCAGCGCCGTTTATCAACAGATTTATGCCGTTTGTCAAAAAACAGGAGAAAAATATATGCAGTAATATGCAAATATGTGTTT
>JAITVX010000240.1 GCA_031285575.1 Bacteroidales bacterium | reverse complement strand
TGTTTAAGTTTGAACCCGAAGACACCGGAAAAACAGCATGGTTCTGCCTGCGCTACGAAAACAGCCGCGGCCGCGCCGGGCAGTGGGGGCCGCTCGTTAAGGCAATAATTCCGTAACAGGAACAACAGGCCTGCGCCTAAAACGGCAACTCCTGCTTTTCCGGATCCGGAATTTTTCCGGCATCCCTCTCAAGCGAATCGATATACCTGTCGGTATCAATATCAATCAAACGGTCAGACGTTATTCCGTCATCGTAGTTTATTTCGTACCTCAGCGTTCCATCCTTTTCATATACACGCCAAAGCCCATCCTTTTTATCTCTGCTGTACGTTCCCGAAAACTGCAGCTGCCCGTTGTCGAACCACGCTTCAAACCTGCCGTCAATCATACCGCCGGCCATAGTTGTTTTCAGATTTATGCCACCATCAGGAAAATACTTTATCCATTCGCCCGAAGCAGTATCGTTTCTGAAACTCATCCGTTCGGCAACCACACCACCCTGATACAGTTTCAGCGATTCGCCATTGCGCATATTATCTGCATACAGCTCTTTCACCACCACATAACCATTCTCGAACCTCGAATAGAACTCCCACACTCCCTCCTTTCTGCGGTTCACATACCTCCCCCTTGCCGACACAAAACCATTAGGATGGTAAATAGTCGCATCAGCCTCAGTCCCCTGCTCCGAATAAACAAGCACCGACTGCAGCACACCATTTTCATAATATCTCCTGAACTCACCCTCCGGATAACCGTTTCTGAAAACCCCGTCGTACATTACAGCACCATTCCGGTAAGTTTTCATCCACCGCCCCTGCCTTTTTCCGTCAGCATCCGTTTTGTTAATACCCGAATCAGCCTGCCAGTAAACAGCAACCTGAACAAACAGCACAATCAACACATTACACAATCTTGAAACCATAATTTTGAAACTGAAAAACGCATGCAAAAATATTCAATCTGCCGTAAGCATACAAGCATACAACACCAAATTCGATAAATTGCATAAAATAGACTTCTTCGGCAAATAGTTTTGTGATGTAGTATTATCTTTGCGTAATGTTTTCTCTATAGATATAGAGAATCTGTCCGCGTCCTGTTTCAGGCGGTTGACTGGCGTTAAGCGTGAGATTTTCGCATTGATGCTTGAGGTGATGGCAAAGTCTGCTCAAGAAAGCCCTGCTCAAGCCCGATAATAACTTCAAGGTGGTGCTTATCGACGCCACGGCAAGTCCTGTCGAACGTCCCAAAAAAACAGAGGCCGAGCTACTCGGGTAAGAAAAAGCGTCACGCGCAAAAGACGCAAATAGTTGCCGACAAATCGAGCCGCATGATACTTTGCACCGCCTTTATGTGTGGACGCAGACATGACTTCAAACTGTTTAAAGAGAGCAGGATGCACTTTTGTTCCGCATCAAGATATTTGGCTGACACCGGATATCAAAGTCTCGCCAAAGTTCATCACAACAGTGAATTACCAAAGAAAAGAACGAAGAAGAACCATCTTGCCAAGCAAGAGAAAAGAGAGTACAGGCGTATTTCGTCATTTCGGATCACGATAGAGAACATCTTCCGCGAGATAAAAATATTCAGGATTATCACCGAGAAGTATCGCAATTGAAAAGACGTTTAGCCCTCCGCTTTAACCTGATCGCTGCGATTTACAACTTAGCAATCTTCTCTATCGCTTGATTTACCGAAAATGTCTATTATATTCATCTGGTATAAATATCGTCAGGGAGCGAAAGAGATACATCTGCTTATCCAAAATTACAACCATTATTTTAAATAACGGGAAACCTGTTTGTTTCGTAGATTTCAGTTTTTATTTTCCGGTTTTTTAGGAGGCTGAAAAAAATTATTAAAAGCAATTGGAAAAGAACTGAAAGTAAAAATTTCCCCGAAATTTTTTTATTATTTTTATAAAACCAAAAAGGAAACAATAAAATATAAAAAGAAAATAGTTGAATTATAGTAAAAATAGATACTTTACATACGGCGGAACATGTATATAACACAATACCGGAAATTTTGTGTATTTGCCAGTTATTATTACAATAAAATAATATTTAATAAAATTATTTTTATGAAGTTTGCATAGTAAAAAGATTTGTATTTGCTTTGTACGTTAATTGTGAAATAAACAGCCCTACGACGGGTTAATGAAAACAGTCTGTAACATATTACTATTACTGTTGCTTGCAGGTTTGCCGGTTGTGGCGCAGCAAGACCCTGTAGCAAGTCATTACATGTTCAATACAATGACCTATAATCCGGGTATAGCCGGTATTTCGGGGCTTATATGTGCTACGGCCATCACCCGCCAGCAATGGACCGGATTTTCGGGAGCTCCCTCGGTTACTGTTTTCAATGTCAGTTCGCCGCTTCCATTCTTCAACAGAAACAATGGTGCAGGCCTGCTGATTCAAAGTGACAATCTCGGTTTCGATCAGGACATCAATATATCAGGATCATATTCATATCATCTCAACGTTGGTCAGGGAAAACTTGGGATAGGCCTCAGTCTCGGAATGCTGAACAAAAAACTTGAACCTGAGTGGAAAATACCGAGTGGAGATACGCATACACCTGTTTCAGGAGACCCATTAATACCTGAAAACGCTGAAAGTTACGTAGCTTTTGACGCAGGATTCGGACTGTATTACGATGCCGGTAATTATTATGCGGCCTTTTCTGTAACACATATCAATCAACCTGAAATAAAATATACAAAAGGTACCCCTTATGTAAGCAGGCACTATTATGCCACAGCAGGATACACGTTTCAACTTGCCAATCCGGCATTTGAAATTATTCCATCGGGATTTATATACAGCGATGGGAAAACCAAACAATTTACCTTAAATTCGCTTGTTAAATACAATAAAAAAGTATGGGGTGGCGTTTCCTACAGAGCCGGTGATGCCATAGTTGGGATGATAGGAATAGAATTATATAATGGATTAAAACTGGGCTATTCCTATGATTTCATACTTTCAGACATAAGCAAAAGCAGCCGTGGCTCGCATGAATTTATGGTAAACTACTGTTTTGATATAAACATGGGAAAAAGTCCTATGAAATATAAAAGTATAAGATTTTTGTGAATATATATAAAAAAAATAACTTACTTGCGTCATGAAATATTTTCGTATTATGAATAAAATAACTTTCTCTGTCTTTGCAATTAGCGTTATACTGTTGACAGGTTGTGGTTCGTCGGGAGAAGGAGAACTTACCGGAGTCCTTGGAAGAAAAAAATTCTTTGAACCCGAACCGCTTCAAATGGCTTTTATACCTGCAGGTAGTTTTGTCATGGGGCCCAGCGACCAGGATGCCGTTTATGCCCAAAATGCCATTTCGAAAACAGTAACCGTCGATGCATTCTGGATGGATCAAACCGAGATAACAAATAATCAATATCGACAGTTCGTATATTGGGTCCGCGACTCAATACTGCGCACAAAACTTGGCGAAGCTGGTGTTGATGGAAGAGAATACTTCATGGTTGACGATGACGACAACGTTATTGACCCGCCCGTACTGAACTGGGACGAGAGGATAGACCCACGAGATGAAACCACCATGGAAATACTTGAAGAGATGTACTATCCGCCGGAAGAAAGATTTAACGGAAAAAAAGAATTTGACGTAAGGAAACTGAATTATTCATACTACTGGGTCGATTATCAGCAAGCGGCGAGATCGACTTATGTTTATGATGATGCTGAAAAAACATCGGGAAAATATGTGGGACAGGTTGCCGACAACGAAGGAGTGGTCAGTGACGTTCAAAACCGTTCCTCTTTTATAAAACACAATATTATAAATGTGTATCCCGATACGCTTTGCTGGATAAGAGACTTTACCTACTCGTTTAACGACCCCCAAGCCTCCCTTTATTTCTGGCATCCTTCGTTTGACGATTATCCCGTAGTAGGAATATCATGGGTACAGGCAACGGCGTTCAGTACCTGGAGGACAGATTATATGAATAACGCTTTAAGAAAAAAAGGTATTCCGGATGTTCATAAATACCGTTTGCCGCTTGAAACAGAATGGGAATATGCCGCAAGAGGCGGGCTTGACCTTTCTATGTATCCATGGGGTGGCCCTTATACCCGCAATAACCAGGGGTGTTTCCTCGCCAACTTCAAACCTTTGAGGGGTAACTATGTGGATGATGGTAATGTTTATGCAGGAAAAGTAGGCTCGTATGAACCAAATGAATATGGTCTTTTTGACATGGCAGGAAATGTTGCGGAATGGACAAGTGGTGCATTTCATCCATCGGCCTATATATTCCAGCATGATCTCCAGCCGAATTATGAGTATAATGCAAAACCTCAGGATCCTCCTATAATGAAAAGAAAAGTTATACGCGGCGGCTCATGGAAAGACATAGCATATTTTCTTCAGACAAGCGCAAGAGACTATGAATATCAGGATTCAACAAAACCATACGTCGGATTCCGTAATGTAAGATCATACATTGGAGTAAATTAAGTGTTAAAAAAACAAATAAATATAATTTAAAATCAGCAGAATATGGGCTTAGCAAGTTTAGTAGAAAGCAGCGGATGGAAAAATTTCATCGCAAAACTTTATGGATTGGGAGCTATGATTGTTATAGTCGGAGCTTTGTTTAAGATACAACACTGGCCATTTGCAGGTCTTATGCTTACAGTTGGACTTTTAACTGAAGCGATCATCTTTTTCTTTTCAGCGTTTGAACCGTTGCACGAAGAAGTAGATTGGACCCTTGTTTACCCTGAATTGGCAGGCCTTTCGGAAGATGATATCGAAGGCGGCGGCCATTCGTATGGCGACAGAGACCGTAGAATTTCTGGCGGTGGTGGTAGCGGCGGCTATGGAGGAGGAGCAGGTGCAGTAGCCTTAGCAAAATTTGACGAAATGTTGGAAAAATCTGAAATATCTGCAGATTTGTTTCAAAATCTTGGTGTTGGAATGAAAAAACTCAGTGAAACAACCGCAAATATTAATATAATGGGCGATCTTGGTGCAGCATCTGCAAAATATGCAAATACAATCAATTCTGCCAATGATTCACTTTCAAAACTGAATGAATCATATCAATCGTCAGCAAAAGCGATGAATGAAACAGAATCGACATATCATAATATAGCCGATTCCATTTCGGCTATTGAAGTGGGAGGTAAGTCATACCAGCAGCAACTTGAAACGATTAACAAAAATCTTTCAGCCCTGAATGCAATATATGAACTGCAAAAGAAAGGTGCAGATGATCATATAAAACAAACAGATACCCTGTACAGGGGTATTGAAGGACTGATGAAAGACTTGGCAGATACAGCGGGAAATACAAAGCAATATCGCGAACAGATATCAAAACTTAATGACAACTTGTCGGCGTTGAACAATGTTTATGGCAACATGTTGTCGGCAATGAATGTAAAAGGTTAAACATATATTATAATAGATTATAAACTAATACCTTAAAGCATTATGGGTCACGGAAAAGAAACCCCGAGACAAAAGATGATCGGTATGATGTATCTGGTTCTGACTGCTATGTTGGCTCTTAACGTATCGAAAGAAGCTGTTGAAGCATTTAAGAATGTTGATAAAGGTCTGACGCAAATAATTGGCAACTATGCTCAAAAAAATGACCTTATATATCAAGACTTTGACAGAGCCGCCGCCGAGAACCCACAAAAAGCAGGTCAATTAAGAACTACTGCATATGAAGTAAAACAAAGGGCGGATGAAACTTTTTCTTTTATTCAGGATCTTAAAATTGAAATAATTAATACTGCTGAAGGCCCCGATAATTTGGCAGTAAAAGGAAATGAAATCAATATTGAAGAAGTTACAAAAATTGACGAAAATAATGTTCCTTCTGAAATACTTATCGGCGCCAACGAAAATGGAAAAGCATACGATCTTAAGAATGTACTGAACGAATACCGTGATTTTCTTATCGGAACCCTCGAAGGCAAAAACCTTTCGTCAGAAGAAGCCCTGCGAAACATGATAGATACCAGTGACGGTAAGGAAGAAGACGGGCAGCCAACTCCGTGGGCAAACAATAATTTCCAGGCTCTGCCACTTGTAGCTGTTATATGTATTTTGTCGGAATATCAGGTTGCAGTAAGAAATGCAGAAACGGAGGTTCTTAACTATCTTTATACCCAGATCGATGCATCGTCATTCAAGTTCAACAAACTTACAGCCATAGTTATTCCCACATCGTCAAATTATGTAACATTAGGCAGCGATTATGAAGCTCAGGTTTTTATATCGGCAGCAGATACCACGCAGCAACCACAAATAACTGTTGGTGGTGTTGCCCTTCCTCTCGACGAGGCAGGAAGAGGTATATATAAGACACGTGCAACTTCCGTAGGCCCTAAAAGATGGGGAGGAGTTATTGCCCTCAAAGCACCGGATGGTTCATTAAGAGAATATCCGTTTGATGCTTCATATACAGTTGGCGAGCCCAATGTAATAGTTTCTCCTACTGCTATGAATGTGATGTATGCGGGAATACCCAACCCGATTGACGTATCGGTACCTGGAGTCAGCCCCGACAATATAAGTATCAGAGTAGTAAATGGTATTTTCACTACTGAAAAGATTAAGAACTCACGAGGTGAAAATTTTAAGGGAGCGTGGGCTGTAAAACCGTCTGCAGTAGGGCAGAATGTTCAGGTTGTCGTTACAGCCAATGTAGGAGGCAAGCCCTTACAGTTTGCTCCTTACGAATTTAGAGTTAAGGCACTTCCTGCACCGGTAGCTGTTTTTGCGCAGAAAAGTACCGGAACAGTTCCAAGAGCAACAGCTGCCGCTCAACAGGGTGTATTTGCAATATTACCTGACTTTGATTTCGATTTAACATATCAGGTTACAGGTTTTTCGGTTTTATATTCTGACAGAGGTAACGACTACGAAGAAGCCAGTACGAGCAGTAATCTTACCGCAAGACAAAAAGACCTTATTAGCAGGCTTACCAGAGGTAAAAACTTAATTATTAAAGATATTAAAGCTCTTGGACCTGATGGTAAAACCACAGATCTGTCGCCAATAATTTTAAAAATAGATTAGTATATAAAATAAAAGACTATGTCAAAAAAGATTTTATTAGGATTATTCGCCGTCGCTTTAACCGGCATGATTGATGCTCAGGGTTTTGGCGATATATACCAGAAATCCATTCCGGATGCAGAGGAAATAAATTATCCTTTTCTGAGAGAAGCTGATGTTATTTGGGCAAAAAGGTATTATCGTACAATTGACCTCAGAGAGAAAATAAATCAACCTCTTTATTACCCTACTGTGCCAACTTACGACGGAAGGAAGAGTTTTATAACAGTAGTTCTGGAAGAGATTAAGTCCGGTAGGGTTACTGCTTTCGATCCGCTGAGTATAACAGTCAATACAACCTATAATGATATTGAAACCAAAATGGGAGCGGTTGAACGAACAGAGTCGATAACCATTAATGCGCAGGGAGCTACAAAAGATACCTTAATTAAAACCGATGCAAAACCTTCGGAAGTGAAGCAACTCACATTGTATGAAGAGTGGTTTTTTGATAAAAAGTTGGGTAAGCTGGATGTCAGGATTATTGCAGTTCAGCCAATTTTTATGGGTTATGACGAACAGCTTGGTAGAATAGCCAAAAGACCGCTTTTTTGGGTAAAATACGACGATATCAGAGATGCTTTGGCCAAGCAGGAAGTTTTTGTAACAAATAACGACGCCCAAAGGATTTCATTTGATGACCTGTTTATGCAACGCAGGTTTGGAAGTGTGATATTGGGAGAATCGAATGTTTACAATGATCGCTTTATCTCTGATTATCAAACTGGTAAATATACCTTATTTGAAGCAGAAAAGCTAAAAACGGATCTGTTCAATTTAGAACATGATCTTTGGGAATATTAAAATTCAAGACGAAATGTCTAATAAAAAGGGGCTGTAAAGCCCCTTTTTAATTTATTCTAACATTCACCTGTATTTTTCCTTGTCGGTTTTCGATGAATTTAATACATCATCGAGATAGTGTTTTATATTCTGCTCTTCTTCTTTTTTTACAATCAGTAGAGCATCTTCGGAATCTACAACAATATAATCTGAAAGCCCTTGTATTACAGCTACTTTTTTATTGGAGATATTAATAACGTTCCTGTTGTTATCATACAGAAATACCTTTCCCGATACAACAGCATTGTCGTTTTTATCGTGTGGGCTGTGTTCATAAAGCGAACCCCATGTCCCAAGGTCAGACCATCCAAAGTCAGTACACATAACATATACATTATCTGCCTTTTCCATAATGCCGTAATCTATTGATATGCTTTTGCAAACAGTATAAGCCTTATTTATAAAGTCTTCTTCCTGCGGAGTGCCAAGAAGTTCTTTTCCTTCATTGAAAACAGAATAGGTTTCGGGCATGTATTTTTCAAAAGCTGACACTATCGAATTGGCGTTCCATATAAAAATACCGGAGTTCCATGAGAAATCACCGCTCTGGATAAACTTCCTGGCAAGTTCAATGTCCGGCTTTTCCGTGAAAGTTTTAACCTTAATAATCCTGTCATGCTCTTTTACAGTTTTTTTCCTGTCGGCCTGAATATACCCATAACCTGTTTCGGGGCGGCTGGGAGTGATGCCTATCGTAAGAAGTGCGTCGTGATTTGCCGCAAAGCTGAAACATTCGGTTATTTCTTCCCTGAACTTGTTTTCATTGACAATGAGATGGTCAGCAGGCGTAACTGCAATAACGGCATCCGGATTTTCCTGCAGTATGCGAAATGTACCATAGGCCAGGCATGGGGCTGTGTTGCGCCGAAAAGGTTCACCCAATACTTTTACAGGGTCAATTTTAAGCTGCTCAAGTACAATTTCTCGCTGTTCTGATCCGGTAACAATAAAAATGTTCTCTTCAGGGCACATATACTTGAATCTTCTGTATGTTTGCTGAATAAGTGTTTCGCCGGTTCCCAGAACATCAAGGAACTGCTTGGGTTTATTCTGACGGCTTAACGGCCAAAAACGGCTACCGATACCTCCAGCCATAATAATTACATATCTGTTATCCATAATATCTTAATATATCGTGTTTGCTGCAAATTTACATGAAATTCTTTAATTCCTCACAGACGTATAAAAATTGGATACCCTCCAAAGCACACTTAGTAATTGTTAGAAAATTTCAAAAAGATATCTTTATATAGTAAAAAAGATTGGACACCAGTTATTTAGCTGGGTTGTTGTTTATAGTTTTAAGATTACCGGATTGTTAAAATTACACAATAGTGTCCACTAAAAATTAGAGTACGTTCTTTGAAAACCTTGTAATCTATCGCTTTCAGCGATTTTTTTGTTACGTGTCGATTTGAAAAGCCAAGTTCAACAGGTAAAATTATTATATCATTTATGCAAAGCTAAACTTTTTAAGCCAATACACAGGGTTTTACTGGTGAGCCATCACAAGCGTTAGCAAGAAGGATGTTATCCTGTATAGAAGAATGAGTGCCGTCATTGCGTTCGCAAAGATGACAAACAGGGGATTGAAGTTCAATTTCCCCGAATAAGCCTGACATCAGGCTGCTGCCATTGCAAAATAATACCGGCACAATTGCGTAATACATACAGAAACACTACATTTGGCAGCACAAAAAACACTTCGCTATGGGAAAGGTAGGACTTACCGAAATTCTTCTTCTTCTGCTGCTGGTAATATTTGCAGGCCCCGTTATACGGATTGTGCGCCGGCTGCTGTTTGGCGAAACCGACGAAGAACGCCGCCGGCGAATAGAAGAAGAAGAATTTATACGCTACCAGACACGCCGCCGCATGGAACGCGACGAAGAAAAACGGAAACAGCAGTAGCATGGCTTTCAACACGCCCGGAAACTCAGGCGGAGCCTCAACCGCGGTTTTTGCCATGCCGGAAGAAGCAACATATTTGGGCATTATTATTTAACATGTAAAATATTAACACTGTGACAACAAAAATCAGCAAACTGAACTGTGCACACCTTCGCAGCAGGGAACACGTGCAGCTGATAAGGCAGATACTTGCCGGGCCTGCACCGAACAACCCCGGCGAACTGAACATCAGCACCGAAACGGCCACGACCTGGCAGCCTGCAAGCGAACTGAAATCATACGCAATATATTGACAAACCGGCATGAAAACAGTTGACGCCAGGGGACAGCTCTGCCCCGCCCCGCTGATAATGACAAAACGGGCGCTCGACGAAACGGCAAAGGGCGACACGTTTACGCTGATAACAGACAGTCGGGTTTCGTTTGCAAACGTTAGCCGCTACCTTAACGACAACGCCGTAACCTTTTCATTTTCCGAAAATGGTGGCGAATGGACGCTTGTCGTAACAAAAAACACTGCGGCACCCGCAGAAAACAGCGCCGCGGCATACTGCCCCGACAACGACATACCGCACCTGAAAAAAGGCGACTTTACGGTAGCAATATCATCCGATCGCATGGGCAGCGGCGACCCCGAACTGGGAACACTGCTGATGGCCAACTTCATTAAGGCAATACGCGACCTCGATACACTGCCCTCGAAAATGGTATTCTACAACCGCGGCATATTCATGGCCGCAAAAAGCTCGCCGGTTTACGGCCTGCTGAACGACCTCGAAAAAATGGGCGTAAGCCTCTACCTCTGCGGAACATGCATAAACCACTACCGGCTGGCCGCCGAAACAGATACCGGCACGGTAAGCAACATGTTTGAAATTGCGCAGATAATGGCATCGTCGGGTAAAGTAATAAGGCCATGAAAACCGATCTCCTGAAGTTTGCCGGAAACGGAGGCTGCTCGGCCAAAATACCTGCAAGGCAGCTCGAAGACATGCTGAAACACCTCCCCGGGCCGTCTGACCCCAACATACTCGTTGGCATCGACACGCACGACGACGCAGGCGTTTACCGCATATCCGACAGCCTCGCCATTGTGCTCACAACCGACTTCTTCCCGCCCGTGTGTAGCGACCCCTACGAGTTCGGGCAGATTGCCGCCGCCAACTCAATAAGCGACATATATGCAATGGGCGCAACCCCGGTGCTGGCGCTCAACATAGCAATGTTTCCCTCGAAAGGCATATCAATGGAAGCCTACGGCGACATGCTTCGGGGCGGGTTCGACAAGGCCGGCGAAGCCGGGGTTACAATAATAGGCGGTCATACCATCGACGACCCGACCCCGAAATACGGCCTCGCAGTAGCCGGCTTCGTTCACCCGCAGAAAACAGTTACCAATACCGGAGCACGCCCCGGCTGCCAGCTCATACTCACCAAGCCCGTAGGCACGGGCATAATACTTGCCGGCCAGCGCATGGGGCTGTCACTCGAACAAAACACAGAAGAAGCCAAACGGCAGATGAAACTGCTGAACAGAAGCGCCGCCGAAGTAATGAGCAAACACGGCATAACCGGCGCTACCGACATTACCGGGTTCGGCCTTGCCGGTCATGCCCTCAAAATGGCAAAGGCAAGCGGCGTAACCATACGCCTTTACATGCGCCGGGTTCCGCTTCTGCCCCAGGCATACACCCTCGTGCAGGCCGGATGCATACCCGGGGCATCGTTTCGCAACCTCGAATATGCCGAAAGCGAAACCTCGTTCGCCCCCGGCCTCGACTATAACCTGAAAATGGCAGCCTTCGATGCGCAGACATCGGGCGGGCTGCTTATATCAGTCTCCGCCGGCGAAGCCCCGGGCATGCTGAACAGCCTGCACAGGGCAGGGCTGACCGCAGCAGCCGTAATAGGCGAAACCCTTGCCCCGCAGCAGCACCCGCTGATAATGGAGAACTGACCCGGAAACGTTCACAGCGCCAGGCTTGCCGTGGAAAACATGCAGCATGCCGTTTGCAGTAACCGGCAGGGTGTCGAAGTTATGTTCACGGAAGAAACATGCCGTATAAATTAATTCCGTTACTGAACAGATTAACTCCGCCGGTGAATGAATTAACTCCGTGAGTGGGTGAATTAACTCTACCGGCAAATGAATTAATTCCGCCAGTATGTGAATTAATTAATTTAACCGGTAATTTGCACTTATTAGACTTCTTCGGAAAACAGAACCTCCATACCCTGTTCGTCATTGCGAGAGTTCACCCCAAAGTTTTGGGGCATAATGCGGATATGACATATTTGCTTAAAATCAATAATTTACGCAAT